>NZ_JBVJIJ010000015.1:312600-314070 GCF_055586325.1 Dactylosporangium sp. NPDC051087
GGGGGGGGGGGGGATGATAGGAAGAACAACCCCCCCCGTGCCGCCAGGAGTCCAGGAGGAAAAGCTTTTCCTCCTCCCCCCCCCCCCCCGGGCCGGACGACCGGCGAGCACTCGATCGAGCGGAGCCGCGCCGATGAACCTGCGCAGCCTGAGCGTCGTGACCGGGCGCCGACCGACCATCGTGGCCACCCTCGCGGTGGCCGTCGCGGTGGCTGTCGCCGGTCCCGGGCTGGCGGCGTGCTCCGGAACGCCGCCCCGTTCCGGGCCGCCGCCCGTCACGGCGCAGACCTCCGCCGGCCACGACCACCAGCACCCCGCCGGTGGACCGGTCGGGTCCGGCGCGCCGGGCGGGACGGTCGTCGTGCACGCCGCCGACGAGCTGCGCGCCACGCTGACCCTGCTGGTGCCGAAGTTCGAGGAGGCGTTCCCGGGTGTCCGGGTCGCGGTGGAGTACGGCGCCGGCGCCGAGCACGCCGGGCACATCCTCGCCGGCGCACCGGTCGACGTGTTCGTGTCCGCGGACGCGGTCGCCACCACCCAGGTCACGGCCGGGCACGTCCGTGGCACCCCCGCCGTCGTCGCCCGCAACCCGATCGTCATCGCCGTCCCGGCCGGCACCGGGATCGCCGGCGTCGCCGACCTTCCCCGCACCCGGGTGGCGCTGTGCGCCGAGACGACCCCATGCGGCCGGATGAGCCGCACCGCGCTCACCGCCGCCGCCGTCGACGTGCGCCCCGTCTCCGTCGAGCCCGACCCGGCCACCACGCTGGCCCGGGTCCGCACGGGCGCCGCCGACGCCGCCCTCGTCTACCGCACCGACGTCGTCGCCTCCGGCACCGACCTGCGTGCCCTCGACTTCGCCCAGGCGCTGCTCATCGCCGACCAGTACACCGCCCTCAAGGTCTCGACCGGCCGCAACACCGTCGGCGCCGACGCGCTCGTGGCGTTCCTCGGCTCCGCCCTGGCCCGGCACATCTTCGCCGACGCCGGCCTGTCACCCACCTGAACCGATCCATCGACGACGAGGAGTCACATGAGATCTGCACGTCGGAAGTTCGCACTGGCAATGGGCGTGGCCCTGACCGTCGTCACGGCGACGGTCCTGGTGCCAACGATCCAGGCCCAGGCCGGCAGCGCCGCCGTCCAGGCCGCCTGCACCGCACCGGTCTGGGCGGAAGGCAACACGTACACCGTGGGCACCCAGGTCACCTACCAGGGCCACACGTACCGGGCGCTGCAGACGCACACCGCCTACCCCGGGACCGGCTGGACCCCGTCAACCACGCCGTCGCTGTGGACGGACCTCGGCACGTGCACCGGCGGCGGTGGCCCGACCACTCCCCCGCCGACCACACCGGCCGGGACCCCGTCCGCGCCGGGGAACTTCCGGGTGACCGCGACCACGAACACCAGCTTCTCCCTGGCGTGGAACGCCTCGACGGGCACCGTCACCGGCTACCGCGTCTACGA
>NZ_JBVJIJ010000016.1:0-153166 GCF_055586325.1 Dactylosporangium sp. NPDC051087
CGGCCGTCAGTATGCCCGCCGACGCGCCGACCAGCCCGAGCGCCACCAGCCCATCGTCAGGCATCTACATAACGAACCTGGGCTGCCGTACTAGATTTGCCTCACTGAGGTAGCCCTCAATTGCCATTGATCTGCCGTCGGAAAGTTCTGCCGTGAACTTGACAGAGGAATCCACACCCATCAAGCTTAGGCTAATCTTCCTCAGGAATGAGGCACTGGGCGAAACGCTCATAAAGCCGTCATTGATAGATGACTCAAGGCGCCGAAGTAGGTCAAGAATGTGGCCAATTTTCTGCGTTTTTTGTATAATTCTCAGCTGATCATTGAGTTGGGCCGACATCCTGCAGTTTGAATTGTATTCAGTGCGTAGATCGTTAAGTTCCCGCTCTTCTGCACTGAGCCTGCGCCTACCGGAGAGGCGTTTTTGAATCCGCTGACTTAGTCCTCGCTGGGCGAAGATCGAGTCAAGCGCGCCGGGGTTGAAATGCTTAATACTCGATGGCGCAACCTTCAGAGTTGCTGCCAACTTTACGATCACCTCACGCTGATCCTCGTTTACTGATTCAAGCTTGCCCCTAAGCGCGCCTGCTTCTTCGTCCACATCTGGTTGATCTCCCGCTATCTTTACAGCGATTCGCCGAAGAAACGAAGCGAAGACTAGCGGTCTAGATTCGAACGGAATTCTCATGAAGAATGCAATATCTTCACGTCGCAATACCAATGCTGCCGCGTCAAATTCTGCGATCGGAGAATCGGGAACGATCCTCAGGCCTTTTCGGCGACGGCTTTCAACAATCGACCGCCTGAAGATCCCTCCGTCTGACAGTTTAACTTCGACCCAGCAGTCTTCGGTTAGTGAATTCAGATTGCGGAGAGGATCTAGTCCGCGACCCGCAGACTTTCCTTGCAAAACAAATTCAATTGCATCTACGACGGTTGACTTGCCAGTGCCGTTGTCGCCCAAAAGAAGACAGCTTACCGGCTTCGATCCTTGTGACGTTAGATCAATCTCAACGCTATGTGGAACTGAGCGAAACCCATGGAGCGTGAGTCGTGTAACTTTAGCACCCGACATGCCTCTCCTTACCAGATTTGTCCCATACGCCTGTTGGCGTATGGGAGACGTTGACAGCGCCCTGGTTGAACCTCAGATTACGCAGCCGCATTCGTCTTGCTTTAGCCTAGGGCCTGTCCAGCGGACAGGATCGGAAGAGGTTAAAAGTGCTTGCTTTGTAATGCCATTAGACATCTTCCAATATGCCACAACCGTCTTGAAGGCGAGAGACGCACGCTAGAAGATTTTATAGTCAATATGCATAGATTCGGGGATATCCGCGTTCTCTGCTGAATGGATGATCGCCGCCAGGGTTGTAGGAAGCCGCCACTCCCTGCACATTTCCTCATACATTCGTCCGAGATTTTCAGCTCTATCAAGCGCTTGTCCGACCAGCATTAAATAGAGTTGCACTGGATCGGCTCCGGCGAGATCTGGGGGAAGTCTTGGAAGTTTTTCTCTGGATAGAAGGTCTTTTAAATTCAGGAGGTCAGCGCGCACATCTCTTAGAGGCGACCAGAACCCTCTATCCGTATTAGTCCAAATATCTAGCTCAAGACTGGTTTCAAAAAAGACTTCAAGCATCTCGCCGACCGGGGAGCCTCTGAAAGTCTGCCAGTCTCCAAGCATCTCCGGAGTAGCGATCGCCATCGAGCGATCGAACTCGTAACGCTTATAAGAGAACGATAGGAATGCAGAATATAGCTTCGATCGACGCGCCAGTAACTGTATATAGACGAACTCTAAGTGATTCGAGTCAAGCCTGTTGAAAGTCGGAATTTTAATGGTCGAAGAACCCTGTTCTCGCCAGTTTCGATTCTCGGGCGTCAACACCTTATCGATATAATCGTTCAAGCAAACGTAGTACGCCACTTTGATGGTCAAGTCCACCAATATCAGGAGTACCGGGACGGACGCTCCCATGGATTCGACCGTTCGAAGCTCAACAGTGTCCATCGAAAACTTTACAACTGAAAGCTCAACGGCACTCTCGCTGTCATCATACTTCAGCTTTGCTTTAGCTACGTTTCCTCGATTCCGCACCGTTTCTTTTTCGATTTTGAATGACTGCGAGCTCTTTACTTGGGCATAGAAATGCTCACCCATAGCGTCAGCGCTTCCGTCGCCGTCTGCTATTGGTTCAAATACTTCGATATGTAGGTCAAGACCATAGTCGGGCGCCAGCTCTCGCGTAACCCAATGAGCAGGGAGCAAACGTTCGACCAACTCGATACCCGATTCGCCGGTCACGTGCGTCATGGGTCGACGTTTGGTCCGCGCTCTGGCCATAGCGCAATTTTACGGCACCGCTCCGCACAGGGCGGTGGTGGCGAACGCGTCGAGTTTCCGGCATTCCGGTGCAATACCTCGGCCGGGCATTGATGGCCTGGGTACCACTGGCGTTGACCAGCGGACACACGGCTGGGCTCGGCGGCTCCGAACGGCTGTGCCAGCGATTCGGCAGCGCTGGCACGGCACCGGCGTGGCGTCAGCTAAGCCCGACGTACACGGCGGGGAGCGTCCCCCGAGGCCAAGCTCTGAGTGGCGAACTGAGTGACAACGGCGCGACGCGACCACAGACGCCTGCGGACGCCGAGGGACTGGATTGAAGGCCCCGCGCCTTCGAGAACCAAGGGCAGCTCGCAGGGATTGCGCGTTCACACCGAAGAGGTCACTGGTTCGATCCCAGTATCGCCCACGCGAAGGACGGCCCCTGCTCAACGGCGGGGGCCGTTTTCGTTCGGGTTCGCGTGGTGTCATTCGCGCAGGCTTCGCCTGCTCCCCGGCGGGGGTTCCCACCCGCACCCCCATGCTCGCTGCGCTCGCACTGCCTGCGCTGCGCGCGGCAGGATTCGCGCCTCCGCGCGGGCATCGTCGGGGGTTCAGGTTCTGGGTCAGGTGGGTTTACGTGAGGCCGGACAGCCACACGATCAGCATGACGCCCAGGGTGCCGAGCACGAACCAGACGAGCGCTGTCCAGATCGCCGAGCCGAGGCTTGGAGGTCGTTGCGCGTGTCTGGCCATCGCGTCATCATCCCCTGTCGGGCCGTCCGAGGACGCGTTGAACGCCTTCGCCGGCGCGGACGCCGAGGCGCTCACGCGGGACGGGCCGCGCCGCTGGGCGACGGCCGCCCGGCTGGCCGGTGGCGTCACGATCGGCCCGGCCCTGCCACCGGACGCCGGCGACCCACGTGCGGGCCGCGCGGAGGAGCGCATGACGTCGTACCGCGACCCGGAGACGGCGGCGGCGATCATCGCCGAGGCTCGCGCCGAGCTGGCGGCCGGCCCGCGTACGCGCTCGTCGTGGGCCGTGAGCTGCACTGGTTCGACGCCGACGACCACCGGGCGGAGGCGACGGAACTGCTCGTGGGCGCGTGCCGGGCGCTGGGCCGTGACGCACTGGCCGACATCGCCGAGGTGCACCACGCGAACCGCGATCTACGGTCGGTGGACGTCCTCGCGCACTGAGCGATCTCCGGGGCCGCCCCGGGCCGTGGCAGGGGAGACGCAGCGGCCGGCCCGGGTTGGCCGGGCCGGCCGCGAGTGGCTGGGTGGGTCAGGTGGGGTCGTAGGCGAGGTTCGGGCGGAGCCAGCGTTCGATCTCGGCCACGGGCAGGCCGCGGCGGGTCGCGTAGTCCTCGACCTGGTCGCGGTTGATGCGGCCGACCGTGAAGTAGCGGGAGTCGGGGTGGGCGAAGATCAGGCCGCTGACCGCCGCGGCCGGGGTCATCGCGAAGGACTCCGTCAGGGCGAGGCCGAGCTGGTCGGCTTCGAGGAGGTCGAACAGGGCCTGCTTCAGGGAGTGGTCGGGGCTGGCGGGGTAGCCGAGCGCGGGGCGGATGCCGCGGAAGCGTTCGGCGTGCAGGTCCTCCAGGGCGGGCTCGGCGCCGGGCTCGAACCAGGCTCGGCGGGCCTCCAGGTGGATGTACTCGGCGAAGGCCTCGGCGAGGCGGTCCGCGAGGGCTTTGACCATGATGGCGCGGTAGTCGTCGTTGTCGGCCTCGTACCGGGCGGCCAGCTCCTCGGCGCCGTGGATGGCGACGGCGAAGCCGCCCAGGTGGTCGGGGAACGCCGAGGAGGGGCCGGCGGGGGCGATGTAGTCGGCGAGGCAGCGGTTGGGGCGGCCGTCGGGCTTCTCCGTCTGCTGGCGCAGCATGGGGAAGGTGACGCCGCCGGACAGGACGATGTCGTCGCCGGAGGAGGCGGCGGGCCAGTAGCCGTAGGCGCCGCGGGCGGTCAGGGAGCCGTTGGCGATGATCTCGTCGAGCAGGGCGTTGCCCTCGGCGAAGAGGTCGGCGGCGACGGGCTGGTCGAGGATGGCGGGGAACTTGCCCTTCAGCTCCCAGGCGAGGAAGAAGAACTGCCAGTCGATCATCTCGCGGAGGGTCTTCAGGCCGGGTTCGACGACTCGTACGCCGGTGAAGTCCGGGGTGGGGAGGTCGGTGAACGACACGTCGGACGCGTTCGCGCGGGCCTGGTCCAGGGTGAGCAGCGCGGTGTGGCGGCGCTCGGCGTGCTGGCGGCGCAGGCGCTCCTGCTCCTCGCGGTTGTCGGCGGTGAGCTGCTCGACCCGGTCGGCGTCCAGCAGGCCGGCGACGACCCCGACGACGCGCGAGGCGTCCTGGACGTGGACGGTGTTGCCGTCGTACGCCGGAGCCACCCGCACCGCCGTGTGCTGCCGTGACGTCGTGGCGCCGCCGATGAGCAGGGGCAGCTTCAGGCCGCGGCGCTGCATCTCGGCCGCGACGGCCACCATCTCGTCCAGCGAGGGGGTGATGAGCCCGGACAGGCCGATCGCGTCGGCGCCCTCGGCGACGGCGGTGTCGAGGATCTTCGCCGCGGGGACCATGACGCCGAGGTCGATGACCTCGTAGTTGTTGCAGCCGAGGACGACGCCGACGATGTTCTTGCCGATGTCGTGGACGTCGCCCTTGACGGTGGCCATGACGACCTTGCCCTGGCCGCTGCGGCCGCTGGTGACCGTGCCGGCGGCGCGGGCGGCCTCCTTCTCGGCCTCCATGAACGGCTCCAGGTACGCCACCGAACGCTTCATGACGCGGGCGCTCTTCACGACCTGGGGCAGGAACATCTTGCCGCTGCCGAAGAGGTCGCCGACGACCTTCATGCCGTCCATCAGCGGGCCCTCGATCACTTCGAGGGGGCGCTTGGCGGCCTGGCGGGCCTCCTCGGTGTCCTCCTCGATGAAGTCGACGATGCCGTGCACGAGCGCGTGCGACAGCCGCTCGTTGACCGGCGACTCGCGCCACGACAGGTCGACGACCCGCTGCGTCCCGGAGCCGCTGACGGTGCCGGCGAACGTGACGAGCCGGTCGGTCGCGTCCTCGCGCCGGTCGAACAGCACGTCCTCGACGAGCTCGAGCAGGTCGGCGGGGATGTCGGCGTAGACGGCGAGCTGGCCGGCGTTGACGATGCCCATGTCGAGCCCGGCGCGGACCGCGTGCAGCAGGAACGCCGAGTGCATGGCCTCGCGGACGACGTCGTTGCCGCGGAAGGAGAACGACAGGTTGGAGATGCCGCCGCTGGTGCGCACGCCGGGGCAGCGCTGCTTGATCAGCGGCAGCGCGTCGATGAAGGCCTTGGCGTAGCCGTTGTGCTCGGCGATGCCGGTGGCGACGGCGAGCACGTTCGGGTCGAAGATGATGTCCTCGGGTGCGAATCCCGCCTGGTGTACGAGCAGGTCGTAGGCCCGCCCGCAGATCTCGACCTTGCGCTCGGTGGTGTCGGCCTGGCCGAGCTCGTCGAACGCCATGACGACGACGCCGGCGCCGTAGGAGCGGATGGTGCGCGCCTGCTCCAGGAACGGCGCCTCCCCCTCCTTGAGGCTGATCGAGTTGACGACGCCCTTGCCCTGCACGCACTTGAGGCCCGCTTCGAGGACGCTCCAGCGCGAGCTGTCGATCATGATCGGGATGCGGGCGACCTCGGGCTCGGTGGCGATGAGGTTGAGGAACGTGGTCATCGCCTGCTCGCTGTCGAGCAGGTCGGCGTCCATGTTGACGTCGAGGAGGTTGGCGCCGCCGCGGACCTGCTCGAGCGCGACGTCGACCGCGCCCTGGTGGTCGTCGGACTCGATGAGCCGGCGGAAGCGCTTCGAGCCGGTGACGTTGGTCCGCTCGCCGATCATGACGAAGCCGGTGTCGGGACCGATCTCGAACGGCTCCAGGCCGCTGAACCGGGTCGCCGGAGCGGGCGCCGGGACCTGCCTCGGCGCCATCCCCTGCACCGATTCGGCGATCTTGGCGATGTGCGCGGGTGACGTACCGCAGCAGCCGCCGACGACGTTGACGAGGTGGTCGGACACGAAACCGGCGAGGAGGCCACCGGTCTCGGCGGGCGTCTGGTCGTAGCCGCCGAACGCGTTGGGCAGACCGGCGTTGGGGTGCGCGGCGACATACGTGCCGGCGAGGCGGGCCAGGTCGGCGACGTGCGGGCGCATCTCGGCCGCGCCGAGCGAGCAGTTGACCCCGACGATGAGCGGCTCGGCGTGCTCGACGGACCGCCAGAACGCCTCGACCGTCTGCCCGGACAGCGTGCGGCCGCTCAGGTCGACGATCGTGACCGAGATCCACAGCGGCAGGTGCGGCGCGACGTCGCGGGCCGCGGCGACGGCGGCCTTCACGTTGAGCGTGTCGAAGATCGTCTCGATGAGCAGCAGGTCGACGCCGCCCTCGGCGAGCGCGCTGATCTGCTCGGCATACGTGGCGCGGACCGTGTCGAACGTCACGGCCCGGTAGGACGGGTCGTCGACCTTCGGCGACAGCGACAGCGTGACGTTGAGCGGGCCGACCGACCCGGCGACGAACCGCGGCCGGTCCGGCGTGGAGAACTCGTCCGCCGCCTGCCGCGCCAGCCGGGCACCCTGCACGTTCATGTCGCGGACCAGCGACTCCAGACCGTAGTCGGCCTGGGCGATGCTGGTGGCGGTGAACGTGTTGGTGGTGGTGATGTCGGCGCCCGCGGCCAGATACTGGCGGTGGACGTCGAGGATCACGTCGGGCCTGGTCAGGATCAGCAGGTCCGGGTCGCCGGTGACGTCCTTCGGGTGATCCGGCGCGATCAGGTCCGCGCGGTAGTCTTCGGGGGTGAGCCCGGCCGCCTGGAGCATGGTGCCCCACGCACCGTCGAGCACGACCACCCGCTCGTCGAGGAGCTTGCGCAGATCTGCGATCGGCATGGATCCACCTTCCGTGGGTCAGACGGAAGGCGCCCTTGCGGAGTGTGATGTCAGGTCGAGCGTGGCGGATCGTCGATGATCCGTTGCAGCGCCTCTCGTCCCGGTCGTCGATTCTAGCCTGTTACCGTGGTTGGCCGTCACGCAGTCGAGGCGAACCAGGGAGTTCCCTAATGAGCGCGCAGAGTTCGGAATCGGTCGCGGTCAACGCGGCACTCGACGTGGTAAGGGCCGTCGAGCCGCGGATCGCGGACGCCATCGGCGCTGAACTGACCGCCCAGCGCGAGTCGCTCAAGCTCATCGCCAGCGAGAACTACGCGTCCCCCGCGACGCTGCTCGCGATGGGCAACTGGCTGTCGGACAAGTACGCGGAGGGCACCGTCGGCCGCCGCTTCTACGCCGGCTGCCAGCAGGTCGACACCGTCGAGTCGATCGCCGCCGAGCACGCCCGGGAACTGTTCGGCGCGTCACACGCCTACGTCCAACCACATTCTGGGATCGATGCGAATCTTGTCGCGTTCTGGGCGGTTCTGGCGCAGCGGGTGGAGGCGCCGTTCCTGAAGGAGAAGTCGGTCCGCCAGGTCAACGACCTCACCGAGAGTGACTGGGCACAGCTCCGCCGCGACTTCGGCGACCAGCGGATGCTCGGCATGTCCCTGGACGCCGGCGGGCACCTCACCCACGGCTTCCGGCCCAACATCTCCGGCAAGATGTTCCACCAGCGCAGCTACGGCACCAACCCGGAGACGGGCCTGCTGGACTACGACGCGCTGCGCGAGACCGCCCGCGACTTCCGCCCGATGATCATCGTCGGTGGCTATTCGGCGTACCCCCGCAAGGTGAACTTCGCGAAGCTGCGCGAGATCGCCGACGAGGTCGGCGCCACCCTCATGGTCGACATGGCGCACTTCGCCGGGCTCGTCGCCGGCAAGGTCTTCACCGGCGACTTCGACCCGGTGCCGCACGCCCACATCGTGACCACCACGACCCACAAGACGCTGCGCGGCCCGCGCGGCGGCATGGTCCTCTGCCAGGCGGAGCTCGCCGACCAGGTCGACCGCGGCTGCCCGATGGTCCTCGGCGGTCCCCTGCCGCACGTCATGGCCGCGAAGGCCGTCGCGCTGGCCGAGGCCCGCACCCAGTCGTTCCGCGACTACGCCCAGCGGGTCGTCGACAACGCCGCCGCGCTCGCCGAGGGCCTGCAGCGCCGCGGCGTCCGCCTCGTCACCGGCGGCACCGAGAACCACCTGGTCCTCATCGACGCCTCCCAGCTCAGCGGCACCCCGACCGGGCTCACCGGCCGGCAGGCGGAGGCGGCGCTGCTGGACGCCGGCATCGTCACCAACCGCAACGCGATCCCGCAGGACCCGAACGGCGCCTGGTACACGTCCGGCGTGCGCGTCGGCACCCCGGCGCTGACCACCCGCGGCCTCGGCGTCGCCGAGATGGACACGATCGCCGAGCTCATCGCCACCGTGCTGACCAGCACGAAGCCCGCCGCCGACTCGAAGGCGAAGTACACCCTCGACGAGTCGGTCGCCGCCAAGGTGTCCGGTCAGGCGTCCGAGCTGCTGGCGGGCTTCCCGCTGTACCCCTCGATCACGCTGCACTGAGGTTTCCCGCCGCTCGTGGCGACCGCTGATCCTCCCCCGCCGGACATCGACCGGCGGGTGGGGGGTGGCCGCAACGGGCGCGTCCCAGCGCCGAGGGCCCCCCGGACCGTGATCGAGCGATCACGGTGGGGAGCATGCTCGGCGGCGCCGAAGAGGCACCCGGACGCCGCGCGCCGACCGGCCGCGGCGGACATGGCCGGGGAGCACACGCGGATGCGGCAGGACGTCGCTGAGCGGCGCCAGGCCACCCGAGACCGTCAAGGCCACGAGCGCGTGTCTCGACCAGGATTCAGCGACGAGCACTGCGGCGCAGGCGCGTTCCGGCGTCCGGTGCCGCGGGTCAGCTCATCGCGGGAAGCCCACACCCGCCGCCACCCGCCCAACGCCGCCCGCCCCGCTGCGGCCTGCCCGCCGCCCGGTGCTGGCCGGCAGCGGACGGCGGGTGCCGCCGGTGGACGGTCGTCAGCCGGCGACGGTCTCGGGCTCCGGCTCGGCGGTGGCGCGGCCACGGAGGTCGGCGTGGGCGTCATACTCGTGGATCCAGCTGACCATGTCGGGCAGGTTGGTGAGCCGCTCGTTGCGGGCCTGGGCCTCGGGGCCGTCGGGGACCTGGAAGCACTTCGCGTTGCCGCGGGAGCCGAGCTGCAGCTGGCGGGCGCGCGGCTTGCGGACCGTCTCGTAGGCGGCGAGGGCCTCGCTCACCGGAAGGTCCCGCCGGCCGAGGAAGTGGGCGAGGACCGCGGCGTCCTCGACGGCCTGGTTGCTGCCCTGGCCGGCGTGCGGCAGCATCGGGTGGGCGGCGTCGCCGAGGAGGGTGACCCGGCCGGTGCTCCACTGGCGCAGCGGCTCCCGGTCGAAGAGCGCCCAGCGGCCGGTGTCCTCCACTGCGGAGAGCATCGTGAGGACCGTGTCGTTGAAGCCGTCGAACGCGGCGACCGCCTGGCTCGCGTCGCCCTTCGCCGACCAGGACTCGTCGGTCCAGGCGGCGTCGCGGGTGTATGCCACGAAGTTGATGAGCTCGCCGCGGCGGACCGGGTAGACGACGAGGTGGCTGATCGGGCCGAGGAAGAACGTGAGGCCCATCGTGTCGCCGCCGGGGACCTTGTCGATCGGGACGAGACCGCGGAAGCAGCTCATGCCGGCGAAGACGGCCTCGTCGGGGCCGGCGACGTGCTGCCGGACGGTGGAGCGGACACCGTCGGCGCCGATGACCACGTCGGCCTGGACCCGGGTGCCGTCGGCGAACGCCAGGTCGACCTCGTCGGGCGTCTCGCCGATCGTGACGCAGCGCTTGCCGAGGTGGACCTGGCCGCCGCCGGCGCGGAACGCGTCGAGGAGCACCTGGTGCAGGTCGGCGCGGTGCAGGCCGAGGAACGGGGCACCGAAGCGGCCCGTATACCAGTCGCCCATCGGGTGCTCGTAGAACAGGTCACCGGTGCGCCAGTCGTGGAACTGGATGCGTTGCAGGTCACACCCGACCTCGCGCAGCGCCGGGCCGAGCCCGAGCCGGTCGATCAGGCGGGAGCCGTTGGCCCCGAGGGCCACGCCGGCGCCGATCGCGCTGAACGTCGCGGCCTGGTCATACACCTCGACCTCGTGGCCTTCGGCGCGCAGTGCGATCGCCGCGGTGAGACCACCGATCCCCGACCCGATGACTACGACACGTGACGTCATGGCACCCCCAGACTCGTACGCCGCACAGCGGCCACCGCCGCATTGCGACAACTGCCGCGAAGCGACGACCAGGACAGCGACGGGAGCCTATCACCGCAAAATCCACAGTGGATGATGTGATTCCGGCCCCTGTGGACAACGCCCGGGCTGTGGACGGCCGCCGGGTAGCCTTGCCCGGTGCGTACGGCGGAGGAACAGATCAGAGCGGTGCTCGACGGCAGCGTCGGATATGAACGCGGCCTCGACACCCTCACCGTCGCGCCCGCCGCCGACGTCGACGCCGCCCTGTTCACCGCCCTGCTGACGGCCTGCGCGCGGCTGTTCGACCGCGGCTGGCAACCCGGTGAACTGCACCGGGTCGTCGGGCGGCGCGGCACCGTGCCGCACACCCACGTCGTCACCGACGCGGTCGTGGCGCACCTGCGCGGCTTCCGGCCGGCGCTGGTCGACCCGCGCTGGCGGGCCCAGGCCGACGCGCTCGGCGCCACCGTGTGGTGGAAGACCGACGGCGCCTACCTCGACGGGCTCGCCGCACGATGGCGGGTCGACCGGGTCGAGGTCCTCGACACGATCCTGGTGCTGCTCGGCATCCTGCGCACCCTCCCACCGATCGAGACCCTGATCCCGCCGCCCGGGACCGCCCCCGCACCGGCCGCACCCACCGGCAGCGGCGTCGACGTGCGGCTGCTCGACCGGGTCCGGGCACTGCTGGCGAAGGCGGAGTCCACGACGTACCCGGCCGAGGCCGAGACCTACACGGCGAAGGCGCAGGAGCTCGTCGCCCGGCACAGCATCGACGAGGCCCTGCTCGTCGCCCGCGGGGCCACGAAGGCGGTCGTGCCGTTCGCCCGCCGGATCGGCGTCGACCATCCGTACGAGAGCGAGAAGGCCGCCCTCCTCGACGCCGTCGCCGGCGCGAACCGCTGCCACGCCGTGTGGTCACCCGAGCTGGGGTTCGCGACCGTGTTCGGCTTCGACACCGACATCGACGCGGTCGACCTGCTCCACACGTCGTTGCTGGTGCAGGCGAACCGGGCGATGTCAGCGGTCGAACCGCCCGGCGGGAAGGCGGGCCGCGCGCGGCTGAAGACGTTCCGGCAGTCGTTCCTCGTCGGGTTCGCCGTCCGGATCGGCGAACGCCTCGAACAGGCCCGCGAGGAGGTGCAGGTCGCCGTCGACGCCGGTGACCTGCTGCCGGTCCTCGCCGCCCGCGACGCGCAGGTCCGCGAGACGATGGACCGGATCTTCCCCCGTACCGTCAGAGGCCGCGGCACCCGCGTCGACAGCGACGAGGGCTGGGACTCCGGCCGCGCCGCCGCCGACCGCGCCGCGCTGCACCACGGCTGAGCGTCTTCTCAGGGTCGGGTCTCCGGGTGCGGCCGGGGTCACGCCCTGATGCCGCTGCGGATCGAATGTTGCGAGTCTGCTCACATGACCCCAACGCTGATCCGCCTCGGCGCCCCTGTCCTGCTGTTCGTCTACGGCACGCTCCGCCTGATCGACGGCCGCGACGGCCACCACGACAAGGACGGCGCCCTGTGGAACATCGGCCACGTCTGCTTCTTCGTCGCGTTCACGCTGCTCGCCGCGTTGATCGTGCACGTGTACCGGACGCTGCGCCCGACGGCCGTGACACCGGTGCGCCGGGGGCTGGTGACCGGTGCGACGGCCGCCGGGATCTTCGGCGCGGCCTGTTTCCTGTGGGTGATCGCCGGGGACCTGTCCGCGTCGTTCCCGCGGCTGCCGGACGCGCTGCAGATCGCCGGGCCCGCCCTGTTCCAGATCGGCCTGCTGGTCCTGCTGGTGCTGCTGGTACTGGCCCGGCTGATCCCCGTCTGGAGCCCGGTGCTGGTGGTGGCGGCCTTCGCGGCGATCGGCGTCGACCTCGACCTGATCCCGGTCGCCGCGGTCCTGCTGCTCGCCGGCCTGCTGCCGCTGGGCCGCGCGCCACGCACCCTCACCCCGGCAGGCTAGGCGGACAGCCGCCGCGCCGTGGCGGCCGCGATCCAGTTCCACGCGACGGCGACGCCGAGGAACAGGGTCAGCGCGCCGCCGCGGCCACCGGTCATCGCCCACGCCAGGCCGAGCGTGAACAGTACCCCGGCGACCCTCCCGGAGACGGCCCACGCCCGCTGCCCGCCGGCGCGGAACCGGGCCGCGAGCACGAAGCACAACGCGATCATCGAGAAGAACGACAGGCTGCCACCGACGTTGTGCAGGATCATGTGACCGCTCATCGTGGTCAGCCGCCCGTCCGGGGTGCCGAGGGGGAACCCTTCGCTCGCGTCCATCCGGAAGACGGCCGCGACGACCAGTCCCACGCCGATCATCGCGAACAGCCTCGCCGTCCACGCGCTGCGCAGGACCCGCCCCGCCCCGGCGGCCGCGACGATGCTGAGCAGGCCGGTGACCACGAAGCTCGTCGTCTGCACCCAGCCGAGGTCGCCGAGCGCGAGCATGCTCACGGGGTGGCGGAGGATGTCGTACCCGTCGCGGGTCGCCGCCTGCACCACCGCCGCGACGGTGAACACGGGTGCCGCGGCGACCCCGGCGGCGGTCAGGAGCTTCGCGTGGTCGCGGGTGGCGGTGATGGCGATGTCGGTCATGTCCCGGTCCTTCGTCCGTCGGTCCTGTCGCGCCGGATGTCCTGCGCTCACTGACGCGTCGAACGGCCGACCCGGATTTCGACACGGCCCCTGAACCGGCGCGTCGCGGGGTGCGTGGACGAGGTATGCGGATCCTTTTCAGCGCGTGCCCGATGTACGGCCACGTCAACCCGATCCTGCCGCTCGTCCTCGCCGCCCGCGACGCCGGACACGACGTCGTCGTGGCGACCGGCGCCGACATGGCCGCCCGCCTCACCGGCCGCGGGATCCCCACCTGGGCCGCCGGCCCGACCCACCGCGAGGCCGGCGGCGGCCCGGACACGAACTGGCTCGAGTACTTCGCCGCCTCCGCCCGGGCCCGCGCCGCCGACCTGGTGCCGCGCGCGCTGGACTGGAAACCCGACCTCGTCGTCTCCGAGGACACCGAACTCGCCGGCCCGGTCGCCGCCGCCGTCACCGGCGCCCGCCAGGTCGTCCACGGCATCGGCATCATGCCGCCGATGCGGGTGTGGGCCGCGTTCGGCCCGGTCCTCGACGCCCTGCTCGCCCGCTTCGGTGCCGGCGCCGACCACCGCGCCGCCACCTACCTGGAACTCTGCCCTTCCGGCCTGGGCGACCCGGGCGGCGCTCCCGCGGCTGAACGGATCTGGCGGCACACGCTGCCGCTGCGCCCCGTGTCCGGCATCCCGTCACCCGGCGAACGGCTGCCGGCCGCGGTGGAGGCGCTGCCGTTCGACCGGACCGTCCACGTCACCCTCGGCACCGTCTTCCACGGCAACCGCAACGTGCTGCACACCGCGATCGCCGCCCTGTCGACGCTGCCCGTCAACGTGATCGCGACCGTCGGCCCGGACGTCGACCCCGCCGGTTTCGGCCGCCAGCCGCGGCACGTGCTGCTGGCCCCGTACGTGCCGCACACCCTGCTCCTGCCCCGCTGCGCCGCCGTCGTCTCCCAGTGCGGCGCCGGGATCATGTTCGGCGCGCTCGCCCACGCCCTGCCGCACCTGGTCCTCCCGCAGGGCGGCGACCAGTTCATGAACGCCGAAGCCGTCGAACTCGCCGGCGCCGGCCTGGCCCTGCACCCCGCCGAGGTCACCGGCACCGCAATCACCGGCCACGTCACCCGCCTGCTCGACGACCCTTCGTTCACGACGGCGGCGACCTCGCTCCGCACCGCACTCGCTGCCATGCCCGACGCCGCAACGGTCCTCCGTACCCTCACCGCCTGATCTCTTGTTTCGCAGGTGAGCCGATCGGGTCGCGGGTCGTGTCCGGCCCACGTCCTTCTCAACGCCGGCGCCGCGTGGAGTGGACCTGCCACCCGGGAACGGTCGACATGCTCATCAACCGAACAGGAGTCCGCGGGCAACACCGCGAACGCGACGCCGCTTCCCGCACCGCACGGCATGGATCGGCCCGCGTGATCTCAGCACCGGCGCCGTGGCATCGCCCCACCGCCCCGGACAGGCGAGGCAACCGCGTTCGCCATGCCCAGCAACATGTGGACAGCGGCTGCGGACGGCGACGACCACGCAACGACGACGAACGCTTCCCACCCGCGCGGACCGCGTCGCAGGCCACCTCCATCAGGAGCGGCGAGCCGCGACCGGAGCACGGGCCGGACTTGCGCACGCCGCTGCACGGGCCGGGCTTGCGGGACGGCCCTGCGCGAGAAGGCGGCGCCGGGAAGGTGGTCGGTGAGCGGGGGGTCATGAGGTGAGGGCGAGGGGCTCCGTCGCGGGCGGGCTCGACGTGGTGCGCCTGCGGAGGGAGAGCAGTGTGCCGGTGAGGGTGAGCACGAGGCCGGTGGCGGTGGCGGCGGCCGGGAGGGTGGTGGGGATGCCGAGGTAGACGGTGATGCCCAGGATCCGGGAGAGGCCCCACGGGAGGAGGGCGAGCTGGTCGTTCCAGACGGTGAGGGCACGCTCCAGGCCGACGGCGGTCACCAGGGCGCCGAGCAGCGCGAGCGGGACGCCCGTGGCGAGCAGCAGGATGCCGGTGACCCGGCGGCGGGGCAGGGCGTAGCCGGCGCGGAGGGTGCGGGCGGTGGCCACGAAGAGCCAGCCGAACGCGGCGAACGCCACGCAGATGTAGACGGACCTGGCGGTCGGGGCGGTCCAGAACTGGAGCCAGTAGTGGCCTGGGCCGCGCACGGACAGAACGGCGAGGAGCAGGACGGAGCGCAGGAGGGCCACGCCGCCGATCGTCGCGTGCAGGAGGAAGGGGTCGCGGCGGCCGATCAGGAGACGGGCGGCGAGCGTGAACAGGAGCCAGGCGCCGAGGGTCGTCAGCAGGTGGGCCGGGGCCGCGAACCAGGTGAGGACCAGGCGGCTCGCCACCAGGGCCGCGGCCGGCACGGCGAGCACGAGCACCCGGTCGGCGCGGGTCGGTGACCAGCCGGCACCGTCGGGCGAGCGGTCGGCGAGGCGCCAGGGGCGGGCGGCGCCGAGCCACAACGCGTGCAGGGCGAGGGGGCGGCGGGCGCGCAGCGCGCCGGACACCAGCGCCGCCAGCAGGAGAGCGAGCAGGGCCCTGGCCAGCCACGCCATGACCGGGTCGCGGTCGGCCCGGGCGGCGCCCAGGTCGGCGGCGGTGAAGTTGTAGGCGGGCAGGTCCACGTCACCGGAATAGCGGGTGACGTGGGCGGCGCGGGCGGTCAGGTAGCGGCTCTCCGCGTAGCGCCACGCGTCGTACGCTGCGGCGTCGCCGGTGTCGAGCCACTGGACGTGGCGCAGGACCATGGTGCGGTACGCGCCGAGCGTGCCGAACAGGTCGACGGCATAGGTGAGGGTGTCGATCAGTTTCGCGCGCAGCACCGGGTCGCGCCACGTGGCGGGGTCGGTCGCGGTGATCGTGGCACGCATCCGCGTGGCGACGTCGACCGCCTCCTCCCCCTCGGCGACGGCCGCGTCCACGGCACCGGCGGAGGCGGTGACGGCGTAGATGCTGTCGAGGGCGGCGGAGTCGCCGGTGACGATGTCCCACTCGAAGATCCACATCATGGGTGGGGGCTCGAGGCCGAGGGCGCGCACCGAACGGTCCGCGTAGGCGCCGATGTAGAGGCCCTTCGTCACCGCCTCGCGGGACATGGCGAGCATCTCGCAGACGGCGGCGACCGTCGCCGGGTCGGTGGAGAACGTCTGCCGGACCCAGTCGGCGGTCAGCTGCTCCGCCGGGGCGTCGGGGTCCCGCGCGAGCCGGCCGAGGGTGTAGGCGTTCAGGTCATACAGCTGCCAGAACCCGGTCCGCAGATACAGGGTCATCGGGCCGGCGCGCAGCGGGCCGCCGTCCTGCGTCCACGTCCAGATGCCCTCGACGTGCGGGTTGGCGGCGAGGAAACGGCGCAGCGCCTGCTGGTGCAGGCCGGTCAGGTCGTTGGGCAGGGCACCGAAGCCCTCGAACTCGCGCCGTGCCTGGAACTCGACGATCCGCCGCTGGGTGCCGGTCTCCAGCGTGCTGTTGAAGGGCAGGTGGCTGTAGAAGTCGCCGAGCGTGTATTTCGTGGAGACGATGAGGTGCGGGTCGTCGATGCCGCCGAGGACCTCGTCGTAGGACGCGGGGTTGGTGTGCAGGTCGCCGACGGCGCCGACGCCGACGGTCCAGGTGCGGAAGATCAGGTCCTTGCCGGCGGTGCCGGCGGTCTGCAGCAGGGCGCGCAGCATGGCACGGACGGCACCGGCGTCGGTGACCGCGATCTTCGACGAATAGTCCCAGCCTGGCTGCCGGTAGACGTCGCCGCCCTCGCCGATGCGGACCATGAGGCCGGCGGTGAACGGCAGCGCCGTGAACAGCTCGGCGAGGCCCAGCTGATAGACCTCCCAGAAGCGGGGGTCGCCGACGGCGAGGCCGCCGAACTCGTGCCGCAGATAGCGCTCCAGCGGCGGTGACACGGCCAGCATGTCGGTGAGCAGGTAGACCTTCATGCCGAGGTCGGCGGCCTGGCGGAACACCGGGCCGAACGCGGCGACGAGCGCGCGGGCGCGGGCGACGTGGTCGTCGCCCTCGGGATAGACCGCGTGGCCGTCGCCGACGAGCGAGAACGTCACATACTCCAGGAAGCCGGGGACGACGACGCCGTTGTAGCCCTGGGCGAGGGAGTGCTCGACGAACTGCCGGAACTGCCCGGCGATCCGGTCGACGGCGGCCTGGTCGACCCACGGCGCGGCGGGCAGCAGGGCACCGCCGACGACGTCGGTGTTGAGCGAATAGTCGGTGCCGGCGGCGAACGCGGCCGGGTCGGGCTCCCGGCCCACGGACCCGGCGTCGGTGAGCCGCAGCCCGAGCCTCGGCGCGAACACGGCCGGGCCGTCGGCGGGCAGCACCGCGGTGCCGGAACGGATCCGGTCGGCCACGGCATAGAGCCCGGCGGCCGCACCGGCGGCGCTGTCGGCCTCCACGGTGATCCCGGCGTCGTCGCCGCCGAGCCGATAGGCCTCGGGCGACGGGGAGAACGGCGTCCCGCCGACCACCACCGTGAGCTGCGCGCCGGCCGGCTCCTGGCCGATCACGGGCCGGGGCAGGCCGCGCTGGACGAGCGCGTCGGCCACGGCGCCCGCGGCGAGCGTCAGCCGCGGCTCGGCCGGCACGGCGATCACGGAGATCGACGGCGCCGCGGCCACGGGTGTCACCGGCGCGGCGGAGGCCCGCTCGACGGGCACGGCCACCGGGCTGAAGGACAGCCCGAGCGCGCCGCCGACGCCCCATGCGACGAGCGCACCGAGCACCAGCAGCACCGACGCCGCCGTCAGAGGAGCACACACCCGTCGCATGCGGCACATCGTAGAGCCGCCCACCGACAAAAGCGGAGAAAGATCAGCCGGCGCCGAAGCAGACGAAACTGCCCGCGCTGAAGCGCACCTCCGGTGCCGCGGCGGACTGCGCCAGCGCCAGCGCCTCGGCCGGCGCGTGCCCCGCGCCGAGGTGGAAGTACAGGTCGCGCATCAGCAGCCGCGTCGCGCCGTCGTCGACCGGCCCGGTGCTCGCCACCACCGTCGCGGTGCCCATGTTGAGCAGCGCCGAGACGAGGCCCATCAGCTCGTCGCCGGGGTGCACGTCGGCGAGGCCCGTGTCGCACCCCGACAGCACGAGCAGCGCCGGCGGCCGGCGCAGCGCCGACAGGTCGTAGACGGTGAGCGGCCCGTCGGCCAGCATCAGGAACGAGAACAGCGGGTTGTCGACCCGGAACTCGCCGTGCGAGGCGATGTGCCCGATCGCGGCGCCGTCGAGCGCGGCGAGCGCCGGCGCCACCCTGGCCCGCTCCCCCACCAGCACCGTCGGCGCGACGCGCTGGTCGGCGGCGATCTGCTCGACCTCGGCCGCCGCCTGCGCCGCGGACGGCGCGCCGACCAGGACCGTGGGGCCCTCGGCCGCCGGCTGGGTCGCGACCCGCCACCAGATCGCCGCGGACGGCGCGACGGACAGCGACCGGCCCCGCAGCCGGGGCAGCATCGTCCACGGCATGGCGTGCAGCGCACCGGTCGGCACCAGGACCAGCGGGCCGTCGCCGATCAGGTCGGCGACCGGGTCGAGCAGCAGCCGGTCGAGGGTCCCGGCGCCGCGGCCGACCCGGTCGCCGCTGGTGCCGCCGTGCCCGAGGATCTGCCCGCTGAGCGCGATCCGCAGGTGCTCCAGCTCCGTCGCCACGGGGGCGATGGGCCCCACGACCCGGTGCGCGACCCGGTAGCGGCCGCCGGCCGGGAACACCACGAGCGCGTGCAGCACCCCGTCGATCGCGAGCAGCTCCAGCAGCACCCGCCCGTCCAGCGCGGCGACCAGCGCCGGGAACGGCACGTCGGTCCGCGCGGTCGGCCCGGCACCGGGGACCCGCCACGATCGGCGCCGGATCTCCGCCTCCAGGGACCGCTGCCGGCGCAGGAGACGCCCGGCGCGTTGCGGCCCGGCGGGCGCGGCGGCCAGCTCCCCCGTGATGCGGCGCAGCTCGCTGAGGTGCCGGGCGACGACCGGGTCGCTGGACGGGTGGGTCGGCGGCAGCGACAGCGCCGCCGACCGGCACCGCTGCGCCCAGGTCAGCGCCTCCCGTGGGCCGCCGTGGTCCAGGGCGAGCCGCAGCCGGAGCCCGGCGAGCGCGGCCGCCTCGACGCTGCCGCGGACCCGCAGCTCGGTCGCGCCGAGACTGGCCCGGAACTCGTCGGCGATCCGCAGCCCGGCGGTCGCGGCCCGGGCCGCCTCGGCGGTCGCGCCGCGGGCGAGCTCGAGCCGGGCACGGACGTGCGACCAGCGCACCCGCAGCGGCGCCGGGCCGAGCTTCGCCGCGGCGGCGGCCTCGTCGAGCAGGTCGGCGGCGGTGCCGTGCTCGCCGAGGTCGACGGCGAGCTGCGCGGCGTCCAGCAGCGCCTCCCAGCCGGGCTGCGGCCAGCCCGCCTCGACCAGGGTCCGCCCGGCGGTCCGCAGGTCGCGCAGGGTGCCGCGGTGCGCCCGGCCGGACGCCACCACCGCCGCGAGCTCCGCCACGTGCGCCCGCGCGATCCACACGGCGCGTTTCTGCCGGGCGAAGACCTTCCGCGCGGCCGCCGCGGCGCCCCGCGCCTCCGAGAAGGAGGAGGGACCCGTCACCAGCGCCAGCCGGGCCATCATGAGGTGCGCCTGGCCGAGCACCGAGTCGAGATGTCCGTCGGTACAGGCGGCGATCGCCGCCCGGATCGCGGTCCCGGCCTCCGGCAGCAGCCGTACCGACAACAGCAGATCCGCCCGGTCGAGCAGGCTGACGGCGTCGACCCCGGTCTTCCACAGCCGGTCGTGCGCTCGGTCGTAGCGGGCGAGCGCGGTCGGCACGTCACCGGCCTGCGCGGCCACGAAGCCGAGGTTGTGCTCGACCTGCGCCGCGGCCGTCGGCATGCCGAGCCGGTTGTACAGCGTCTGCGCCGCCCGCAGGTCGTCCTCGGCGAGGCGCAGGTTGCCGCGGAAGCCGTGCAGCACCCCGCGGTTCGTCAGCGTCCGGGCCTCCCACACCGCGTCACCGGAGCGCCGGAACGCCTTCAGCGCGTCCCGGTACAGCTCCATGGCCTCCTGGTCGAAGCCGAGCCGGCGCAGGATCAGCGCGCGCTGCATCGTGGCCCGTGAGCGCCGCTGCCCCCGCAGCTCGGCCAGGGCACGGTCGATCTCGCGCAGGGCCGCGGTCGGCCGGCCGAGGTCGTCGAGGATGAGCGCGTGACTCATCCGGGCCTCCGCCTCGTACTGCGTCAGGCCGTGCCGGCGCGCGACGGTGATCGACGCGCGCAGGTGCCGGGCGGCGTCGGCCGCGTCGTGCCTGGCCCGGGCGGCCAGGCCGAGAGCCCGCAGCGCCACCGCCTCGGCGGCCCGGTCACCGGCGCGCCGGGCGTCACGCAACGCCGCGTCGGCGCGCTTCTTGGCCTTGACCGGATCGGCCATCACAATCGGCAACAGCCGCTGCGCCAGCTCGTCGGCGGTGGTGGACACCTCCGATGTGTATCACGGCACCCGGCCGGCGTCTCTTGTCAGCGGTCAGCCTGAAGATGAGCGCACGCAATTCCCGACTGAGGAGCAAGCATGTCCGTTGCACGAGATCGTCTCGAACGGTGGCTGCACACCCGCGACGCACGCATGTCCGGACTGCCGTGGTTGCGCACCGAGTCGCGCGGCGGCCGGACCGTGCGGTTCGTCGCCGACGAGATCCTGGTCCAGGACGCGGGCACCGCGGTCGCCCACCGCACCCTGGTCGGCCTCGGCCACCGCACGAGCGAGATCATCGAGGACGAGCCGGCGGCCGGTCTGCGCCGGTTGAAGACGTCGGGTCTGGACGTGTCCGACGCGGTGCGCCGGCTGCGCGGGCAGCTGCCGGAGGGTTCGGTGGCCGGTCCCAACCACGTCTTCATGTCGACCCCGCACGAGCACGGCGGCCCGTTCGGACCGCCCGTGGCGGCCGACGCCCTCCCGGCGAAGCTGGGCCCGTCCGCCGACAACGCGTCGGTGCGGGTCGTCGTCATGGACACCGGCATCTGGCTGGACAGCCCGCTGCCCGCGGGGTGCTACTCGGCGACGCCGGAGAACCATGAGACCGTCACCGACGGCGACGCCGACGGCATGCTCGACTCCGACGTCGGCCACGCCAACTTCATCGCCGGTGTCGTCGCGCAGGGCACGACCGGCGCGCAGGTCCGCATCGTGAAGGTCCTGGACAGCTTCGGCGTGTGCACGGAGGCGGACCTGGCCGCCGCGATCACCGCCCTCACCGACACCGACGTGCTCAACCTGTCCCTCGGCGGCTACTCGATCGGTGACCTGCCGCCGGTGGCGCTGTCCTCGGCGCTGCAGACGTTCCTGTCCGGCGGGGACCGGGTCGTGGTCGCCGCCGCCGGCAACAACGGCATCGCCGACCGGCCGTTCTGGCCGGCCGCGTTCAACACCGGCGGCGCGGACTGGGCGGGCAGGCTCCTCGCCGTCGCCGCGCACGACGGCACCGCGGTCTGCGAGTGGAGCAACACCGGCCCGTGGGTGAGCGTCGCGGCACCCGGCGCGGACATCGTCAGCACGTACATCAACCACGAGCTGTTCAGCAGCGGCTGGGCGGCGTGGAGCGGCACGTCGTTCGCCACGCCCAAGGTCGTCGCCGCGATCGTCGACCGGGTCGCGACCGCCGGGTCGGTGGCCGCCGCGGCCGCCGCGGTCCGCGCCGAGGCGCAGGGCAGCCCCGTCGGCGGCTACCCCGCCCTGCACTGACACCGGCGGCTCCTCGGATCGTGCACCACGGCGTTGACACGCCGTGGTGCACTGTTGCGCGTGATCGAACCCGAGGAGCCCAGCCATCCCGTATGGCTGACCCCTGAGAAGGACCCTGAGCGGGACCCGGCGCCGGCCGCCGCCGACGGGTCCCGCCAGACGCTGCTGCTCGTCGGCGGCGGCGCGGCGGTCCTGGTGCTCGTCGCCGGCCTGGCCGCGTTCGCCCTGTTCAGCGGCGGGTCCGAGCCGGCCCGCCCGCGTGCGAGGTCGGCGGCGGCGGAGCCGGTCGTGGCCGTCTCGCCGGCGCAGCCGGCCCCCGGGGAGAGCACGACGCCGGGCACCACGGCCCCGAGCCCCGCGAAGGCGACGGCCTCGCCGACGCCGAACAGGCCACGGGTCATGACGGCGTCGATCAGCGTCGAGCCGGCCGGCATGACCGGCCCCTGCCCCCGCGTCCCGCGGTCCGTCCGGGTGAAGGTCACCGTCACGATCAGCGTCTCCACGCCCGACGTGCAGCTGCGGTACACCGTGGACGGCGGCAAGGAGCACAGCGCCACCCTGAAGTCGAAGACCTACACGGACTCGTGGGAGGCCGAGGTACGGCGCGCCGCCGGCACCTCCACGTCCACGCTGAAGGTCACCGCGCCCAGCGCCGCCTCCGACACCGCGACGTTCACGTACACCTGCAACTGAGCGCCTTTTCAGATAGAACACCAGTTCGAACATGAATGTTCGTGAATCCCGCACTATTGGTTACCCTCGATGTACCAATAGTGACGGGATCGACGAATGCCATGATCACCGAAGGTACGTTGCTGGTGCACTGCTCGGCGAACCAGGCGCTGCGCTGCGCGCCGATCGCCGAGCGACCCGGCGCGGGTCTCGTCGTCTCGCCGTACCAGCGCGACGAGGCGGGCCTGCTCGCCACCGCCGCCTACCTGCTGCGCCAGCGCCGGTTCGAGGCGCCGCTGCTGCTCGACGCGGCCCGCTACGCGGGGCAGGCGCGGCTGCCGGCGAGCGCGCCGTTCAACCCCCGATGGCTGCGCCGCCAGCGTGAGCTGGGCATCCCGGTGCTCACCGACTCCGGGTACGTCGACCGCGACGACGAGCCGGGCCTCGCCGGCATCCTGCACCGCGCCGCCGTGCTGCCCGACACGATCGCCGTCCTGCCACTGCACCCCGTCTGGCTCCAGGACCGGATGCACCGCACCGTCCTGACCGGCCACATCCGCGCGGCGGACACCCCGGTCGCGCTGGTGCTGGAGGCGCAACGCGACCCCTTCGGCCTGCCCGGCGTCGTGGAGGGCCTGCTGGCCGTCCTCGGCTGCGGCGTGCCGACGCTGCTGCTGCGCTGCGACGTGTCAGCGCTCGGCGCGCTGTGCCACGGCGCGTCGGCGGCCGCCGTCGGCACCGTCGCGGGCCTGCGCCACCTGACCCCGCGACCGGCGCTGAGCGCCGCCCCGGCGGCAGGGTTCCGGCCCGCCGCGCCCTCCGCGGTGTTCGGCCCGGCGCTGTCCTACCGGCGGATCGGCGCCATCGCCAGGGCGCACCGCCGCCACCCGGACCCCGGCCTCTTCGGGTGCGCGTGCAGCGTCTGCGACGGCCGGGACGTCGACTGGATGGCCGAGCTGGACGAACGCGAGCGTGAGGTGCCCGCGTTCGAGCACTCGATCCGCGTCCTGCAGGACCTCCGCGACGACCTGCTGCGGCAGGCGGACACGGCCGGGCAGAGCTGGACGGCGCGGTGCGCGGACGCCGCCTACCGCTCGCGCGAGCTCGGCTGGGACCCCGCCCCGATGCTGCGGCACTGGCAACACCACCGGCCGTCGCCGACCCGAGTGGCCGACACAGACCCGAGGTGGTGTCGCCGCACAGCCTCCTGAACACTAGCACAACCGAAAAAATAATCTGTCGGTGTTGCACCCACCGTAGCAGATCGGACGCTCAGAGCCAGCCGTTGGCCTGGGCGACGCCGACCGCCTCGATGCGGTTGCGGGTGCCGGTCTTCGTGATCGCGGCCGACAGGTAGTTGCGCACCGTGCTCTCCGACAGGTGCAGCCGCGCGGCCACGTCGGCGACGGTCGCGCCGCCCGCGGACTCGCGCAGCACGTCGCGCTCCCGGTCGGTGAGCGGGTCTGGGCCGGCCGCGAGCGCCGCCGCCGCGAGGGCCGGGTCGACGACGCGGTCGCCGGCGCGGACCCGGCGGACCGCTGCGGCGAGCTCCTCGACCGGCCCGTCCTTCACCAGGAAGCCGCTCGCCCCGGCCTCCATCGCGCGGCGCAGGTACCCGGGCCGCCCGAACGTCGTGAGGATCAGCACCCGGCATGCGGGCAGCCGGCGGCGCAGCTCCGCGGCGGCGGTGATCCCGTCGCCGCCGGGCATCTCGATGTCCAGCAGGGCCACGTCGGGGCGGACCTCCACCGCGACGGGCACGATCCGGTCGCCGGTCGCGACCTGCGCGACGACCTCGATGTCGGGCTCCAGGTCCAGCAGCAGCGCCAGTGCGCCGCGCATCATGCCCTGGTCCTCGGCGAGCAGCACCCTGATCACAGCGGCAGTCTCGCGACCAGCGTGAAACCGCCACCGGCGCGGGCGCCCGCCTCCAGGGTGCCGCCGGCCGCCGCGAACCGTTCGGTGAGCCCGCGCAGCCCGTTGCCGAACGCGCCGCCGCCGGGCTTCGCGGCGGTCGCGCCGTCGTCGGCCACGCGCAGCGCCGCGGCGCCGTCGGCGGTGGAGATCTCGATGTCGCAGCGCTCCGCGCCGCTGTGCCGGACCACGTTCGTCGTCGCCTCCCGCAGCGCCCAGGCCAGCAGCCGGTCGGCGTCGTCGGGGAGCGGGTCCGCGGTGCGCTGCACCGTCGCGGTGATCCCCGCGCTGGACAGTACGCCTTTCGCCCGGGTCAGCTCGACGGTGAGGCCGCTCTCCCGGTAGCCGGTGACCGCCTCCCGGATCTCGACGAGCGCGCGCCGGCCGATGTCCTCGATGTCGGCGGCCTGCGCGGCGGCCGTGGCCGGGTCCCGCTCGGCGATGCGGCGCACCACCTCCGCCTTGACGACGATCACCGACAGCGTGTGCCCGAGCAGGTCGTGCAGGTCGCGGGAGAAGCGCAGCCGCTCCTCGGCGACGGCGGCGGTGGCGAGCGCCTCCTGCGCCCATTGCAGCTCGCGGATCAGCCGGCTCATCCGGCGTACCGCGCCGACCAGCGCCGACGAGAGCACCGCGCTGACCAGGGTGCTGATCAGCCGGGCCGGGTCCGCGTGGTGCAGCAGCCCGAGCAGCACCAGCGCCACCAGCACCGAGCCGAGGACGACGAGCGCGACGGTGAGCCGCTCCCGGCCGGCGTAGACGGCGGTGCCGCACGCCGCGACGAACAGCATCAGGACCAGCCAGCGTTCGCCGTACGCCGCGGCGAGCCCGGCGCCGAGCGCCGCGACGGCCGCGAAGCCGGCGCTCGTGACCCGGTCCAGGTCCTGCCGGTGGTCGAACGCCATCGTGGTGGTGATGACGTAGACGAGCGTGAACAGGGCCAGCCCGGCGCCGGCGACGACGCCGCCGGTGGTGGCGGTGACCGAGCTGGCCGGGTCGAGCAGCGGGAACGTCCACACGCCGATCCAGAGCAGCCCGCCGATCGAGGGCCTCCAGCGCATACCGGTCACTCTAGAGGCCCGCGGTGCTGCGGACCGACCGGCGGAACCCGGCGACGGCGAGGGCGGTGAACACCACCATCCACGCGGCGAGCGTCAGCACGTCCGTCATGGTCGGCGCCCCGCCGAACGCCACCTGCCACGACATGTCGGCGTAGGCGTGGGTCGGCAGCCACCGGCCGACCGCGGCGACCCAGCCGGGCAGCGCGTCCAGCGGCAGCCACAGCCCGCCGACGATCGACATCCCCAGGTACACGAGCAGGTTCAGCGGCTGGACGGTCTGCGCCGTCGCGAGGTACCCCATGCCGAGCCCGAGCAGCGCGAACGGCAGCGACCCGAGCCACAGCAGCGGCACGATCGCCAGCCACTGCCCGGCGTCGAGCCGGACCCCGTTCACGGCCACCGCGGCGGCGCACAGGGCGACGACCGGGACGATCGCCGTGGCCATCGCGGTGAGTCCTTTGCCGACGACGACCCGTACCGGTGACAGCGGGGTCAGCCGCAGCTGCCGCATCCAGCCGATCGACCGGTCGATCACGACCCCGGACGCGTAGTTGAGCAGGGCGCCGATCGCGCCGTAGCCGGCCATGGCGACCATCGTGTACGTCGCGGCGACGTCCTTGTCCTGGCCGGTCAGCCCGTCGAGGTTGGTGAAGAGCAGGTAGCTCATCAGCGGCATCAGCACGGCGAAGATGAGCATCCCGGGCATCCTGCCCAGCCGCCGCAGCTCCAGCCTGATGTAGGCGGCCATCGTCATGCTCCCGTCTGCGTCAGCGTCATCGCGGCGGTCCGGTCCGCGTCTCCGGTGCCGTCGCCGGTGCCGGTGCCGGTGCCGGTCAGGGTCAGGAACGCCTCCTCGAGGCCCGCGCCGGCGACCTCGAGGTCGTGCAGCAGGCCCGCCCCGGCGAGGGCGAGCACGGTGGCGTCCGAGTCGGTGGTGGTGAGCACGACCCGCCCGTCCCGCCGGGCGACGGTGACGACCCCCGGCAGCCGCTCGAACCCGCCGTCCTGTTCGGTCACGCTCACGGTGCGGACGGTGACCATCCGTTTCACGCTCGCGGCGGTACCGTCGGCGATCACCCGGCCGCGGTCGAGCACGACGATCCGGTCCGCGTTGCCGTCGGCCTCCTCCAGGTAGTGGGTGGAGAACAGGACGGTGCGCCGCTGGGCGGCGTAGCCGCGGATCGAGGCCCAGAACGCGCGCCGGGACTGCACGTCGAGCGCCGCCGTCGGCTCGTCGAGGATCAGCAGGTCCGGCCGGCCGACGACGGCCATCGCGAAGCGCAGCCGCTGCTGCTGCCCGCCGGAGAGCCGCTCCACGGTGCGCCCGGCGACACCGCCGAGGTCCGCGAGCTCCAGGGCCTCCCCGACGGGCATCGGGTGCGGGTACACCGCGTGCAGGAACTCCAGCAGGTCGCGCACGGTCGAGCGGGGCGGCACGCCACCGGCCTGCGGCATCGCGCCGACCCGGCCCCCGGCGACCGCGCGGGCGACCGGCCCGCCGAACAGCCGTGCCGTGCCGGTCCGCGGCGGCAGCATCCCGAGCAGCAGGAGCAGCGTCGTGGACTTGCCGGCCCCGTTCGGCCCGAGCATCGCGACGATCTCGCCCGGCTCGACGCGCAGCGACACGTCGCGCACCGCGAGGCCGCCGCCGCTGTACGCGTACGACACCTGGTCCAGCTCAACCGTGCTCATGCCACGAAGCTACGGCCGCCGGTCTCCCGGTGGCAGGTCCGCCGGTACCGGACCGGCGGTGACAAATGTACCGCCGGTCCGGACGGTGGCCCGGCGGCGGCTCAGCCGGTGGGGGTCAGGTCGGTCGAGGCGCGGAACGAGCCGTCCATCTCGAACGGCACCGACTCGTGCTCGTGGGTCACCAGCCAGCGGCCGTCGACGCGGCGCAGGCCCAGCGTGACCCGGAACCACAGGCTGAAGGGCTCGGTCGAGCCGCGCGGCACGGCGGTCAGCCGGTCGATGCTGGTCGCGAACGCCACGTCGCCGTCGGTGCTGATCTCCAGCCGGGTGACCTCGCGGCGGGGCGGGGCCTCGAAGGTGGCCATCCAGGCCTCCAGCGGGGCCGGGTCCCGGCCGTCGCCGGGCTGGCGCAGCGGCGGGGCGAGGGTGTATTCGACGTAGCTGGGCGCGTAGTGCGCCAGGATGGCCTTGGCGTCACCCTGCTCCAGCAGCGCGGCCTTGCCCTCGATGACTTCCCGGATCTCGTCCATGACAGTTCCTTCCTTCGCTCTTGCCCGGGATGTCGAAGCCGGGCCGGTCGGTTTCGACATCCCGGGCAAGAAAGAAAGAAGAAAGAAGGAGAGCAGTCATGAAGTACCTGATCCTGATCCAGTCGAACCCGCAGTCCCTCGCCGTCTGGGAGACGCTGACCGACCAGCAGCGGACCGACTTCGGCCTCGGTCACCTGCGGCTGAGCGACGAGATGCGCGAGGCCGGGGTGCTGGTGGTCAGTGAAGGGCTGGGCGACCCGGCCCTGGCCACCCAGGTCTCGGTCCGCGACGGCAGGACGATCACCTCCGACGGCCCGTACGCCGAGGTCAAGGAGCACCTGGCCGGCTTCTACCTGATCGACGTCGCGGATCTGGACGAGGCGGTCGCCTGGGCGGCGAAGGCGCCGGACGCCGCGTACACCCGGGTCGAGGTGCGCCCGGTCCTCGACATGAGCGCCTGGGAGCAGTGACCGGGCTGCCGGACCTGCTGCGTGCGTGCGCGCCGCAGGTCCTGGCCGCCGTGGTACGCCGGTACGGCGACTTCGAGGCCTGCGAGGACGCGGTGCAGGAGGCGCTGCTCGCGGCCGCCCGGCAGTGGCCCGCGACCGGCGTCCCGGAGCAGCCGCGGAACTGGCTGATCACCGTGGCCGGCCGCCGGCGGGTGGAGCTGCTGCGCAACGAGACGGCCCGGCGGCGCCGCGAGGAGGCGGTCGGGCACGAGCCCGCGCCCGAGGTGCGGGGCGACGACGAGCTGGCGTTGCTGCTGCTGTGCTGCCATCCCGCGTTGAGCGTGCCGGCGCAGGTCACGCTCACGCTGCGGGCGGTCGGCGGGCTCAGCACGGCGGAGATCGCCCGGGCGCTGCTGCTGCCGGAGGCCACCGTGGGCCAGCGGATCAGCCGGGCCAAGCAGCGGATCCGCGACACCGGCACCCGCTTCGAGCTGCCCGGGCCGGTCGAGCTGGGCGAGCGGCTCACCGCGGTCCGGCACGTGCTCTATCTGATCTTCAACGAGGGGTACACGGCCAGCTCCGGCGACGCGTTGAACCGGGTGGAGCTGACCCGGGAGGCGATCCGGCTGACCCGGCAGCTGCACCGGCTCCTGCCCGACGACGGCGAGGTCGCCGGGCTGCTCGCGTTGATGCTGCTCACCGACGCGCGCCGGCCGTCGCGGACCGGGCCGGACGGCAACCTGGTCCCGCTCGCCGAGCAGGACCGCGGCCGCTGGGACGCGGCCGCGGTCGCCGAGGGCGTCGCGATCGTCACCCGCACGCTGGCGCGGGCGCCGATCGGCCCGTTCCAGCTGCAGGCGGCGATCGCGGCGGTGCACGACGAGGCGGCGCGCGCCGAGGACACCGACTGGCCGCAGATCCTCGCCCTGTACGGGATGCTGCACGCGCTCGCCCCGAGCCCGATGGTCACGCTGAACCGGATCGTGGCGCGGGCCATGGTCGACGGCCCGGAGGCCGGGCTCGCCGAGCTGGACCGGGTCGCCGGGGACGTCGCCGGGGATGCCGCCGGGGACCCGGTGCTGGCCGGGCACCACCGGACCGCGGCGGTGCGGGGGCATCTGCTGGAGCTGGCCGGCGACCTGGCCGGGGCGCGGGAGCAGTACCGGCTGGCGGCCCGGCGCACGCTCAGCCGCCCCGAGCAGCGCTACCTGGAGTCGAGGGCGGCACGGCTTCAGCCGCGTTCGTGAGCCGGGCGGCCGTCCCAGCGCCACACGGAGCGGGTGGGGTGGGTGGGCAGGGCGAGGCGGCCGGTGGCCCACAGGAGGGTCTCCCACGGGTCGGGGTGCTCCGGCATGCCGGGGAAGAGCCGGTCGAGGGAGCGCCGGCACAGGTCGCCCGGTGGCGTCCACGGCACGGCGAGGCCCTCGGCGGCGTCGAAGGTGTGGACGAGGACCTCGACGACGCCCATGGCGGCGAAGCCGGAGGCGTCGCTGACGCCGTACGGGTGGTAGGCACGCCGTTGCGGCGGGGCGAGCGCGACGGCGCCCGCGAGCATCGCGGCGCAGCCGGACAGGGTGCGCAGCAGGCCGAGCGTGCCGCCCGGACGCTCGACGAACACGGTGCTCTCGGGGCCGCCCTCGTACCGCGCGTGGTAGGCGATCGGCAGGTAGGCGTCCAGGGGCGGGTCGGGGACGCCGATCTGGCCGGCGTAGGCGAACAGGTCGTCGGCGGCGTGCTCGACGGTCTCCCAGCACGACCAGGTGAGGGTGCCGGCGCGGCGGTCCCAGCCGTCGTCGGGCACGCCGGAGAGGGCCTCGCGGGCCAGGGCCACCGCGAGCAGGACGTCCTCGGGCGTCGTCACGACGCGTACAGCTTCCGGACCACGGCCTCGATGTCGGGCTCCTCGATGGTGAGATCGTGCACCTGCGCCCCGGCGTCGTGCAGTGGGGACGCCACGGCGGACAGGATAGCGGCGACGGTCGTCTCGCCGGGGGCGAAGGACAGCCGCTGGCGCAGCCCGTCCGCTTCGAGGCCGACGAGCCGGGTGCCGGGGATGCCGGTCAGCGGCGGTGCCGGGTCGGTGAGGTCCAGCACGACGATGCGTTCGGCGCCGACCTGCGCGGCGAGTCCCGTGAGGGTGCCGTCGAACGCGAGCCGCCCGTGGTCGACGACGAGGATGCGTTCGGTGAGGCGGCGCACGTCGCCCATGTCGTGGGTGGCGAGCAGCAGGCTGGTGCCGTGCAGGGCGCGCTGCTCGGTGAGGAACGTCCGCAGCCGCTCCTTGCTGAGCACGTCGAGGCCGATCGTGGGCTCGTCGAGGACGAGCAGCTCCGGCTCGTGCAGGAGGGCGGCGGCGACCTCCCCGCGGATGCGCTGGCCGAGGGACAGCTGCCGGACCGGGGTGTCCACGAACTCGGCGAGGTCGAGCCGGTCGACGAGCTCCCCGGTCCGGGCGGTCAGCGCGGCGGGCGGGAGCCGGTGGATCGCGCCGAGGGCCCGGAACGAGTCGCGCAGCGGCAGGTCCCACCACAGCTGGCTGCGCTGGCCGAAGACGACGCCGATGCGGCGGGCGAGCTGCCGGCGGTGCTTCAGCGGCTCCAGCCCGCACGTGCGGACCGTGCCGGACGTGGGTTTGAGGATACCGGTGAGCATCTTGATGGTGGTCGACTTGCCGGCGCCGTTCGCGCCGATGTAGCCGACGGCGGCGCCGCGCGGCACGCTGAGGGTCAGCCCGTCGACGGCGGTCTTGGCCCCGAATTCCCGGCGCAGGCCGGCCGTCTCGATGATGTTCATGATCCGGCTCCCGTGTAGTGCCGCAGGCCCGCCCGCCAGCCGAGCAGCGCCACCGTCCAGACCGCCGCGGCGGCGACCGGCGAGCACCAGCCGAGGATCCCGGCGCCCGGCAGGTCCAGCAGGGTCAGCACCGGCAGGTAGGCCACGAACGCCGCCGGCACGACGAACGTGAACAGCACCCGGGCGGGCGTGCTGAACACGCTCGCCGGGAACTGGGCGGCGTAGTTGCCGCCGTAGACGAACGAGGCGGTGAACTCGGTGCCCTCGACCAGCCAGAACTGGACGGCGGCGGCGGCGACGAACAGCCCGGCGAACAGGGCCGCGCCGGACACGACGGTGACCGCGAGCAGCGCCGCCTTCGCCGGGGACCACGCCACGGCGGAGTGGGCGAGGGCGACGGCCGCGACGGCGGTGCCGGCGGCGGTCCGGCCGAAGCGCCGCAACGAGATCTCGGCGGTGACGAGCTGGGCGAGGACCGGCAGGGGGCGCAGCAGGAACGCGTCGAGGGTGCCGGCCCGCAGGTAGGTCGGCAGCGCGTCGAGGTGCCCGACGGCGAGGTCGGCGAGGCTGAAGGACACGTGGCCGATCGCGAAGACGAGCACCGCGGCGGCGAAGTCGAGGCCGCCGAGCGCCGGGATGTTGGCGAAGATGACGTAGAGCTCGCCGAAGCCGCTGACGGTCGCGCCGAGGCTGGCCACGACCTCGATCGCGAACGACGCGCGGTACACCGTCTGGGCCCGCATCCGCATGTGGACGAGGACGACGTAGGGGTTAGCCACCCTGGATCACCAGCCTGCGGGTGCCGAGGGCGAAGACGAGGCGGCCGGCGACGAGCAGCCCGGCGGCCCACACCGCCTGCACGGCGAGGAGCCTGACCGCGTCCCAGCCGGCGGCCCGGCCGGTGAGCACGTCGATCGGGGTCTGCAGCATCGACGGGAACGGGGTCGCGGCGGCCACCGCGGCGAGCCACCCGGGGAACCACTGCACCGGCACGGCCAGGCCGCACAGGATGTTGGTGACCAGGAGGTACAGCGTCATCGGGCCGCGCAGGTCGAGCAGCCAGAACGCGCTCAGGTTGACCATCCACCGGCACGCGAACGACACCACGACCGCCAGCACGACGCTCACCAGCCCGAGCGCGTAGGCGGCCGGGTCGCCGGGCAGGGCGATCCCGGTCACGAGCGCGCCGACCGCGAGTGGCGGCAGCCCGCGGGGCAGGAACACGAACGCGGCGCGGCCCAGGTCGGCGGCGAGGTGCGCGAGCATCGGGTCGACCGGGCGGGCCAGGTCGACGGCGACGTCGCCGGTGCGGATCCGTTGTGCCAGCTCGGTCCAGGCGAAGAAGAAGACGGGCCCGATGAGGGCCTGGCCGAGCCACACGTAGGTGACGCCGTCGAGCGCGTCATAGCCGCCGAGGGTGCCGCCGGCGGCGGCGACGGTCGCGGTGATGACCCCGGCGCGGATCAGCCCGAACACGGAGTTGGTGAACGCGCCGGCGAACGCCGCGAGGCGGTAGGTCGACCATCGCCGGAAACCGATCCCGACGAGTGTCGACCAGAGGCGCACAGCGCGTCACACTACCGCATACTCCCGGTGCGGAACGCCTGCCGATACGCCGACGGTGAGGTGCGCATCGTGTTGGCGAAGTGGTGCCGGTAGGTGACCGGCGTGTCGAAGCCGACGGCCGCCGCGATCTGCTCGATCGGGCTGTCGGTCGACTCCAGCAGGGCGAGGCTCGCCTGGACGCGCTGCCGGATCAGCCACCGGACGGGACTGGTGCCGGTGACCCGGGTGAAGTGCCGCAGGTAGGTGCGCGGCGACATGTGCGCCTGCCGGGCGAGGACGTCGACGCTGAGCCGCTCCGCGAGGTGTTCCAGGGCCCAGCCGACGCTGCGGGAGATCCGGTCGTCGCCGTCCGGTGCGGCGCCCGTCGAGGGCATCGGGGTCTCGATGTACTGCGCCTGCCCGCCGTCGCGGTGCGGCTGGACGACGAGCCGGCGGGCGACGGCGTTGGCGATCGCGGCGCCGTGGTCGGCGCGCACGACGTGCAGGCACAGGTCGAGGCCGGCGGCGCTGCCGGCGCTGGTCCACACGTCGCCGTCGGCGAGATAGAGGACGCCGGGATCCACCAGCACGGACGGGAACCGGCGCTGCAGGAGGTCGGCGTATCGCCAGTGGGTCGTGGCGCGGCGGCCGTCGAGCAGCCCGGCGGCGGCGAGCGCGAACGCCCCGGAGCAGATCGACAGGATGCGGGCGCCGCGGGCGTGCGCGGCCCGCAGCGCGTCGAGGACGGCGGCGGGTGGGTCGCGGTGCACGTCGGCGACGCCGGGGACGATGACGGTGCCGGCGGCGGCGAAGTCGGCGAGCCCGAACGGGGTGCTGAGCGTCGCCCCGCCGATCATCGGCACCGGCGCGTCGCTGGGCGCGCAGACGACCAGCCGATACCACGGCCGGTCGAACTCGGGCCGGGGCAGGCCGAACACCTCGGTGACGATGCCGGTCTCGAACGCCGACATGCCCGGGTAGACGAGGACCGACACGTCGAGCATGGCGGTATCTTAGTGCACAGTGGCATTCACGCCACTGTCGGCGGGCGGTCGCCGCCGGCACGATGGGCGCATGACGAACACGGCCGCCATCGAGCACTTCTCCGCCCGCCTGCGCTTCGAGACCGACGTCAGCGACGTCCACGCCGCGCTGGAGGCACGCGCCGGGGCGGGCACCCCGGACTACGTCGTCGTCGACTCGCGCGGCGAGCAGGCGTGGGCGCAGGGGCACCTGCCGGGCGCGGTGCACCTGCCGACGGCGCAGATCGCCGGCCGCGCCGCCGGGATGATCCCGGCCGGCGCGCAGGTCGTCACCTACTGCTGGGGGCCGGGCTGCAACGGCGCGACCCGGGCCGCCCTGGAGTTCGCGAAGCTCGGCTACCAGGTGCGGGAGATGCTCGGCGGCTACGAGTACTGGGTGCGGGAGGGTTTCACGTTCGAGACGGCGACCGGCCCGGACCGCCACCCGGCCGACGAGCTGACCGCGCCCCGCTGGGCCGTGTCATGTGACTGTTAGGACCGTCTTGCCGATCGCGGTGCGCCCCTCGATCGCGGCGTGCGCGTCGGCGGCCCGCTCCAGGGGGAACGTCTGCCCGATCAGCGGCGTCAGCCGGCCGGCGGCGACGGCGTCGAGGGCCCGGACGAGGTAGGCGCGGAACCCGTCCGGGGCGAGCTGCACGGCCTCGATGCCGGTCGCGGTGATCCCCCTGGCCCGGGCGACGTCCGGGTCGGCGGTGGCGAACGACCCCGCCGGGGTGCCGTGGGAGGAGAAGCGGCCGCCCTCGGCGACGAGGTCGAACGCGGCGCGGCCGTAGTCGCCGCCGGCGCCGTCGAGGACCACGTCGAGGCCGCCGGTCAGGTCCCACACCCCGTCGGTCCAGTCGGCGGCGCCGTAGTCGGCGACGGCGTCCGCGCCCAGCGCGCGCAGCGCGGCGAGCTTGGCCGGGCCGCGGGCGGCGGCGACCACCGTCGCGCCGGCCGCCCTCGCGGCCTGCACGAGCAGCGCGCCGAGACCGCCCGCGGCGGCGGTGACGAGGACCCGGTCCCCGGCGACGACCTTCACGACGTCCAGCAGCGCCAGGGCGGTGACCCCGTCGTGCAGGACCGCGGCGGCCTCGCGCGCGCCGACGCCGTCCGGGATGTCGAAGAGCGCGTCCTCGCGGGCCGCGACCCGGGTCGCGTAGCCGCCGCCGTCGTGCCCGAGCCGGGCCAGGACCCGCCGGCCGTGCACGGTGCCGGCGGCGCCGACGCCCGGCCGGTACGGCGGCGTCACGGGGAAGTACGGGGCGCCGCCGCCGGCCCGGACGCGGGTCTCCAGCCACAGCGTGTCGGCGGCCTCGACGTCGAGGACCACCTCACCGCCGGCGGGGACCGGGTCGGGGACGTCGCGCAGCTGCAGGACTTCGGGACCGCCGAAGCGGGCCACCTCGATCGCCTTCATGCCCACCAGCCTGGGACCTGAAGCGAGGTTGAGGTCAAGAGCCCGCTCACATGACGGCGGTCAGCCAGTGCCGGCCGGGGTCCAGGTGGCGTTCGAAGCGCAGCCCGGCGCCGGACAGGGCGGCGTGCAGCTCGTTGCGGCTGAGCCGCCGGGTGGCGAAGCGGTGCGTCCAGGTCGTGCCGGGTTCCTCGGTGTCGCGGTACGTGCACTGCGCCTGCAGCACGGTGCCGTCGTGGGACAGCGGCGTGTCGGTGATCTCCACCCGCCCGATCCGGCCGGTGACGGGGCGCATGTCGGCGAACACCCGGTCGAACCAGGCCGGTGGCAGCCACTGGATCACGACCCGCCCGCCGGGGGCCAGGTGCCGCCGGCAGGCGGCGAGCAGCCGGCCCCGCAGCCGGTCGTCGGGCGTGTTGAAGAGGTGGCTGGCCAGCAGTACCGCGGCGAACCGGCGATCGAGGTCGAGGCTCTCGATGTCGGCGAGCACGGTCGTGGCGCCCTCGACGTGGGCCAGCATGTCGGCGGAGTTGTCGACGGCGGTCACCGGGTGCCCGAGGTCGAGGAGGGCGTGGGTGAGCCGGCCGGCGCCGCAGCCGAGCTCGAGGATCTCCGCGCCGGCCGGGACCGCCGCGTGCACGAGCGCCGGCTCGCCGGTCGTCGGCAGCAGCGCGTAGACGCCGACGGGGCTGCCGTCCCGCGTCACCGCGCCGCCGGGATCGGAGGGGTCCACGCCGTTCACGGTCCCACAGTTCGGGTGACTTCGCGGGCCCGTCCCCCGCCGGGAGGCATGGGCGCGCCGCCGATGGGCAGGACGTGGTCGTGGAGAGACAGTTCACGAGCGACGTCACGCTCGACGTCAACGGTCACACGTACGAGCTGCGCGTCGACAACCGGGCGACCCTGCTCGACGTGCTCCGCGAACAAGTGTCGCTGCCGGGCACGAAGAAGGGCTGCGACCACGGCCAGTGCGGGGCCTGCACGGTGCTGCTGGCCGGGCGGCGGGTCAACAGCTGCCTGATCCTCGCCGTCAGCTGCGACGCGGCGGCCGTGACGACGGTGGAGGGGCTCAGCAGCCGCACCGCGATCCACGCGGCGGCGCCGCCCGACGAGCCGCCGACGCTGCACCCGATGCAGGAGGCGTTCGTGGCGCACGACGCGCTGCAGTGCGGCTTCTGCACCCCGGGGCAGATCTGCTCCGCGGTCGGGATGCTCGAGGAGGCCGAGGAGCAGGAGGCGGACCTCGACGAGCACGAGATCCGCGAGCGCATGTCCGGCAACATCTGCCGCTGCGGCGCGTACGTCAACATCGTCGCCGCCATCCAGGAGGTGGCGGCCCGGTGAAGCCGTTCGAGTACCAGCGGGCCGGCGGCCCGGAGTCCGCCGTCGCCACGATGACGCACCCGGGTGCGGCGTTCCTGGCCGGCGGGACCAACATCGTCGACCTGATGAAGCTCGGCGTCACCGTGCCCGACCTGCTCGTCGACGTCAGCGGCCTGCCGCTGCGGCAGATCGAGCCGCTGCCCGACGGCGGGGTCCGGGTCGGCGCGCTCACCGCCAACAGCGACCTCGCCACCGACCCGGTGGTGCGCACCAGGTTCCCGGCGGTGGCCCTCGCGCTGCTGTCGGGCGCGTCGGCGCAGCTGCGCAACCGGGCCACGATCGGCGGGAACCTGCTGCAGCGCACCCGGTGCCGGTACTTCACCGACGTCACCAAGGCGTGCAACAAGCGGCGGCCCGGCACCGGCTGCGCCGCCCGCGACGGCGAGCACCGCGACCTGGCGATCCTCGGCGGCTCGCCGCAGTGCGTCGCGACGAACCCGTCGGACCTCGCGGTCGCCCTCGCGCTCGTCGACGCGCGGGTCGAGCTGCTCACCCCGGACGGGCCCGCGGACATGAGCGTGCACGAGCTCTTCCGGCTGCCCGGGGATCACCCGGAACGCGACACGAACCTGCCGCCGGGGGCGCTGATCACGGCCGTGCTGCTGCCGCCCGCCCCGATCGCGCGGCTGTCGACGTACCGCAAGGTGCGCGACCGCTCGTCGTTCGCGTTCGCCGCCGGGTCGGTCGCCGCCGCCCTCGACGTCCGCGACGGGATCGTCCGCGACGTGCGGCTGGCGTTCGGTGCCGTGGCGCACCGCCCGTGGCGCGCGCACGCGGCGGAACGGATGCTGCACGGCGCGACCGCGACGGTCGACAACTTCGAACGCGCCGCGGACGAGGAGCTCGCGGCGGCGCGGCCGTTGCGCGACAACGCGTACAAGGTGCCGCTGATCCGCAACCTCACGGTCGGGGTCCTGCGGGGGATGACGGAGGCCAGCTGGTGACCACGTTCACGTCCGCGTCCTCCGAGCGGGTGACGCACGCCGCCGTCGGTGTCGGCAGCCCGCGCATCGAGGCGTGGGACAAGGTGACGGGGCGGGCGCCGTACGCCGCGGACCACCCGGTGCCCGGCGCCGCCTACGCGTGGGTGGTCCAGTCGACGGTGGCCCGCGGGGTCGTCCACGACGTCGACACGTCCCGCGCCCTCGCCGAGGACGGGGTCCTCGGGGTCCTCTGGCACGGCAACGCGCCGCACCTCGAGCCGGTCGGCGACCCGGAGCTGATGGTCCTGCAGTCGCCGCGGATCGCCTACCGGGGGCAGGTCGTCGCGGTCGTCGTGGCGTCGTCGCCGGAGGCCGCCCGGGCCGGCGCCGACCTGGTGCGGGTCCGTGAGGACGGCACCACCGCCGACACCGTGCTGCGCATCGACCATCCCGCGCTGTACCAGCCGGTGCAGGTCAACGCGGGCTACCCGGCCAGGTCCGCGATCGGCGACGTCGACGCCGGGCTGGCCGCGGCGTCGGTCCGCGTCGACGCGACCTACCACACGCCGGCGGAGCACCACTGCGCGATGGAGCCGCACGCGACGACCGCGTTCTGGGAGCGCGGCTGCCTCGTCGTCTTCGAGGGGACGCAGGCGTCGACGGCGGTCCGCGACGCGCTCGCCGGCCTGTTCCGGCTGCCGCCGCAGTCCGTGCGGGTGGTCAACGAGCACGTCGGCGGCGGCTTCGGCGGCAAGGCCGCGACGAAGGCGAACACGGTCCTCGCGGCGATGGCGGCGCGGCTCGTCGGCCGGCCGGTGAAGCTGGCGCTGACCCGGCAGCAGCTGTTCGCGCTCGCCGGCTACCGCACGCCGACGATCCAGCGGATCCGGCTCGGGGCGACCGCGCAGGGCCGCCTGCTCGCCGTCGGTCACGACGCGGTCAGCCAGACGTCGCAGCTCGCGGAGTTCGTCGAGCAGAGCGCGGTGCTGTCGCGGCACATGTACGCCGCGCCGAACCGCCTCACCACCCACCGCGTCGTGGCGCTGGACGTGCCGACCCCGGTGTGGATGCGGGCACCGGGCGAGTGCCCGGGCGCGTTCGCCCTGGAGTCCGCGATCGACGAGCTGGCGTCCGCCGGCAACTGGGACCCCGTGCAGCTGCGGATCGACAACGAGCCGCCGGTACACCCGGAGGAGCGGATCCCGTTCTCCAGCCGGCACCTCGTGGAATGCCTGCGGGAAGGCGCGGAACGCTTCGGCTGGGCGGCGCGTGACCCGCGCCCGGCCGTGCGCCGCGACGGCGAGTGGCTGCTCGGCACCGGGGTGGCGGCCTCGACGTACCCGGCGATCACCTGGCCGTCCACGGCCCTGGCCCGGGCGACCGCGGACCAGCGCTTCGACGTGGAGGTCAACGCCGCCGACATCGGCACCGGCGCCCGCACCGTCCTGCGCCAGATCGCCGCGGACGCCCTCGACGTGCCCGCCCACTGCGTGGGCATCACCGTCGGCGACTCGGCGATCGGCCCGGCCACCGTCGCGGGCGGCTCGATGGGCACCGCGTCGTGGGGCTGGGCGGTCACCAAGGCGTGCCGCCTGCTGCGCGAGCGCATCGACCGCGACCACGGCGGTCAGGTCCCCGACGGCGGTGTGGCCGTCCGCGCCGACACCACCCTCGACGTCCGGGACCGGCCCGAGTTCGCCCGGCACGCGTACGGCGCCCAGTTCTGCCAGGTCCGGGTGTCCACGGTGACGGGCGAGGTCCGCGTCGACCGGCACCTGGGCGTGTTCGCCGCCGGCCGTATCGTCAACCCGACGACCGCCCGCTCGCAGCTGCTCGGCGGCATGACGATGGGCCTGTCGGGCGCCCTGCTCGAACGCTCCGTCATGGACCCGCGCACCGGCGACTTCGTGACCGGCGACCTGGCCGCGTACCACGTCGCGGTCAACGCCGACGTCCCCCGCATCGAGGTCGCCTGGCTCGACGAGCACGACCCCCACCTCAACCCCATGGGGGTCAAGGGCATCGGCGAGATCGGCATCGTCGGCACCGCCGCCGCCGTCGCCAACGCCGTCCACCACGCCACGGGCATCCGCGTCCGCGACCTCCCGATCGGGCTGGAGCACCTCGTCCCCAGATCCCGCTGACCGTTCGCGACGACCTGATCCGCGGCCCCTCGACACGTCGGGGGGCCGCTTCCGGCATCCAGTGATAATGCGTATTAGTCAGGGACGCGAACCGGTAACGAAAGCGCTCCGGGAGCTTGACGGGCCTGCCGGGACGAGCGCAGGATTCGTGGCCTGAGCGTGCTGATACGCATTATCCAAGGAGATCACCGTGGGACGTCGGGTCACGCAGCGCGACATCGCGCGGATGACCGGCGTCAGCCAGGCGACCGTGTCGGTGGTGCTGAACGACCGGGCCGACAGCGGGGTGCGGATCGCGCCGGAGACGCGGCAGCGGGTCCTCGACGCGATCCGGGCCACCGGCTACGTCGCCGACGTCGTCGGACGGCGGCTCGCCGACCGCAGCAACCGGATCCTCGGCGTGTTCACCTACGAGCCGGTCTTCCCCAGCACCACCGCGGACTTCTACCACCCGTTCCTGGTCGGCATCGAGCAGCGGGCCGAGCAGGTCGGCTGCGACCTGCTGCTGTTCACCTCGGGGCCGAACCGGATGCGGCTCGCCGACGGGTGCATCGTGCTGGGCCGGTCGATCGGCAAGGACGAGCTGGCCCGGCTCGTCGGCGAGCACCACCCGTTCGTCAGCGTCGGGCGGCGCGACTCGCCCCACGTGCCGTACGTGGGCGCCGACTACGAGGCGGCGACCGCGCGACTGGTCGCGGCGGCCGTCGCGCGTGGCCACCGGCGGTTCGCGTACATCGGCACCGGCGGACCCGCCGAGTCGCACCTGGACCGCCTGCGGGGCTTCGCCGACGCGTGCCTGGCCGCCGGCGTCCACGCCACCCACGAGCGCCGCGACGTGCCCCTCGACAGGATCGACGACGTCACCGCGATCTTCCTGGAGGAGCCCGCGGACGCCGCCGAGCTGATCGCCGCGCTCCGGCACCACGGCAGGGAGGTGCCGCGGGACGTCTCGGTGGTCGTGCTCGGCGAGCCGACCCGGGCCGGCGCCACTCCCCCGCCGCTGGACGTGACCCGCTTCAGGACGCCGCGGCGGGAGATGGGCTGGCAGGCCGTCGACCACCTGGTCGACCTGGTCGGCGGGCAGCCGGCCCGGCAGACGTTGCTGGCCTGCGAACTCGTCGCAGGTGAAACCCTGGAACAAGCAAGATCGAGGAGAGACACGTGAAGGAGATCACGGCGGACGTGCTCGTCGTGGGCGGCGGGCTCGGCGGGGTCGCGGCGGCGCTCGCCGCGCTGCGCGCCGGGCGGACGGTCGTGCTCACCGAGGAGTTCGACTGGATCGGCGGCCAGCTCACCAGCCAGGCCGTGCCGCCGGACGAGCACTCCTGGGTCGAGCAGTTCGGCGTGACCGCGAGCTACCGGGCGCTGCGCGACGGGATCCGCGACTACTACCGGCGCTACTACCCGCTGACCGACGCGGCGCGGCGCTGGACGCACCTCAACCCGGGCGCCGGCGGCGTCAGCCGGTTGTGCCACGAGCCCGCGGTCGCGAAGGCCGTCCTGGAGGCGATGCTGCAGCCGTACCGCGGCGGCGGCCGGCTCACCGTCCTGCAGCCCTGGCGGGCGACCGGCGCCGAGACCGACGGCGACCGGGTCACGTCCGTGACGGGCCGGCACCGCGACACCGGCGAGAGCACCGTCGTCACCGCGCGGTACGTGCTGGACGCCACCGAGACCGGCGAGCTGCTGCCGCTGACCGGCACCGAGTACGTGACGGGCTTCGAGTCGCAGGACGACACGGGCGAGCCGAGCGCGCCGGCGGCGGCGCAGCCGGGCAACATGCAGGCGGTCTCGGTGTGCTTCGCGATCGACCACGTCGACGGCGACCACACGATCGACCGGCCCGGCGCGTACGGCTTCTGGCGCGCCTACACGCCGCCGTTCTGGGGCGGTCCGCTGCTGTCGTGGCGCTCACCGCACCCGCGCACCCTGGAGATCTCCGAGCGCAGCTTCACCCCGAACCCCGACGACCAGCCGGTCGGTCTCGTGGCGGACCAGCGGCTCAACCCGGGCGACGCGAACCTGTGGACGTTCCGGCGGATCGCGGCACGCAACCTGTTCACGCCCGGCGCCTACGCCAGCGACATCACGCTCGTCAACTGGCCGATGATCGACTACTTCGAGTCGCCGGTCATCGACGTGCCCGACGCCGGTGAGCACCTGTCGCGCGCCCGGGAGCTGTCGATGTCGGTGCTGTACTGGCTGCAGACGGAGGCGCCCCGCCCCGACGGCGGCACCGGCTTCCCCGGGCTGCGGCTGCGCGGCGACGTCACCGGATCGGCGGACGGGCTGGCCCAGGCGCCGTACGTGCGCGAGTCGCGGCGCATCCTCGCCGACTACACGATCGTCGAGCAGGACCTGTCCTTCGCCGTGCGCGGCGACAAGGGCAGCGTCAACTACCCGGACTCCGTCGGCGTCGGCATGTACCGCATCGACCTGCACCCCTCCACGGGCGGCGACACGTACATCGACGTGCCGTCCAGCCCGTTCCAGATCCCGCTCGGCGCCCTGCTCCCCCGCAGGGTCAGCAACCTCCTGCCGGCGGCGAAGAACCTCGGCACGACCCACATCACCAACGGCTGTTACCGGCTGCACCCCGTCGAATGGAACATCGGCGAGGCGGCCGGCGCCCTGGCGGCGTTCTGCCTGGACGAGCGCACCACCCCCCGCGCCGTCCGCGCCGACCCGTCGCTGCTCGCCGCGTTCCAGTCCCGCCTGACGAACGACGGCGTCGAGCTCGCCTGGCCCGACGTCACCGCCTACTGAAGACACCCCCACTTCTGGAGACCCCCATGCGAATGAAGCAAGCCATCGCGGTGGCCACCGCGGCCCTGCTCGCCCTCACGGCGTGCGGTTCCAAGGAAGAACCGAAGGACGACGGCCCGGTGTCGTTGCGCATGACGATCTGGACCGCCAACGAGGCCCACCTGAAGCTGTTCAACGAGATCGCCGCCGAGTACAAGACCGCCCACCCGAACGTCACCGAGATCAAGTTCGACTCGCTGCCGTTCGACACGTACACCACCGCGCTGACCACCCAGATCGCCGGCGGCAACCAGCCGGACCTCGCGTGGATCCTGGAGAACTCCGCGCCCGACTTCGTCTCCTCCGGCGCGCTCGTCCCGCTCGACGACACGCTGAAGAAGACCCCGGGCTACCAGTTCGAGGACCTCGGCGCCAGCCCGAAGAAGCTGTGGCAGAGCGACGGGAAGCTGTTCGCCTACCCGTTCTCCACCTCGCCGTTCGGTGTCTTCGTCAACAATGACCTGGTGAAGGCCGCCGGCAAGCAGACCCCCGCCGAGCTGATCGCGGCCGGCAACTGGAACTGGGACACGGCGCTGGAGACCGCGGCCGCGGTCAACGCGAAGTCCGGCAAGGGCGGCCTGGTCGTGCGGGACTTCGACTACAAGTCGTGGCAGAACCTGGCCAGCTTCTGGGGCGGCTGGGGCGCGCAGGCGTGGAGCGCCGACGGCAAGACCTGCGGCTTCGACAAACCCGAGATGGTCGAGGCGATGACCACCCTGCACAAGGCGATCTTCACCGACAAGGCGCTGCCCGGCCCGGGTGTCAGCGCCGACTTCTTCGCCGGTGACGCCGCCATGACGATCACCCAGATCAGCCGGGCGTCGCTGCTGAAGAACCAGTTCGCCTGGGACCTGGTGCCGCTGCCGAAGGGCAAGGTCGGCGACTACGCGGTGTTCGGCCAGGCCGGCATCGGGGTGTTCAAGAAGGGCAGGCACGCCGCCGCCGCGCAGGAGTTCCTCGCCTTCATGAGCAACCCGGCGAACTCGGCGAAGCTCGCCGCGTACTTCCCGCCGCCGCGCACCTCGCAGCAGACCGCGGAGACCCTGGCCAAGACCAACCCGCTGCTCAAGCCCGACCAGCTGCAGAAGGTCGTCGTCGACGGGATCGCCAAGGGCGCCGTCGGCCCCAGCCACGCCGGCTTCGCCGAGCTGTCGCAGACCGTCCGGGCGAGCCTCGACCCGCTGTGGCAGCCGCAGGCCGACGTCAAGGCGGTGCTGTCCGGCGTGTGCGCGAAGATCGCCCCGCAACTGGCGAAGCAGTGAACCTTCGCAACAAGACCGCTGACCGGCTGGCTGGGTGGCTGTTCATCGCCCCCCAGCTGGCCGGATCGGCCGTCTTCGTCTTCGCGCCGCTGTGCCTGGTGCTCTGGTACAGCCTGCACGAGTGGAACGTCCTGGCGGGCAGCTTCGAGTTCGTCGGCGGCGAGAACTACCAGGCCCTGCTGGACGACCCGACGCTGCCGTCGGTGCTGCGGGCCACCGGGATCTTCTCCGTCGGCCTGGTGGTGTTCAACCTCAGCCTGGCCTTGCTGCTCGCGGTGCTGCTGAACCAGCGGCTGCGGGGCCTCGCGGTGTACCGGACGCTGTTCTTCTCCCCCGTCGTCGTGTCGCTGGTGGCCTGGACGATCGTGTGGGGCTTCCTGCTGCAGTCCAACGGCGGCGTCAACGGGCTGCTGCAGACCGTCGGGATCGAGGGGCCCAACTGGCTGCGGACCGGGCCGACCGCGATGGTGTCCGTGATCGCGGTGCAGGTGTTCAAGAACGTCGGGCTCAACATGGTGCTGTTCCTGGCGGCGCTGCAAGGTGTACCGGGCGAGCTCTACGAGGCCGCGCAGCTGGACGGCGCCTCGGCGTGGACCCGCTTCCGGCGGATCACGGTGCCGATGATCAGCCCCGCGATCCTGCTCACGTCGATCATCACGGTGGTCGGGTCGCTGCAGGTCTTCGCGCAGATCGCCGTGCTCACCCAGGGCGGGCCCGGCACCTCCACGACGGTGCTCGTCTACTACCTCTACCAGCAGGCCTTCCAGTTCCACCACTTCGGCTACGGCTCGACCCTGGCCATCCTGCTGTTCGGAATCGTCCTCGTCCTGACGCTCGTGCAGTGGCAGCTGCGCCGGAAGTGGGTCGTCCATGAGCAGTAAGACGAAAGTCCTCGTGTACGGGCTGCTGTCGGTGCTGTGCGTGCCGTTCGTGTTCCCGACCTGGTGGATGGTCACGTCGTCGTTCAAGTCGACGAGCGAGATCTTCGCCTACCCGCCGAAGCTGCTGCCCTCGGAATGGCACTTCGGCGCGTACCGGGAGGTGTTCCGGCTGCAGCCGTTCGCGGAGCAGTACTGGAACAGCCTGTACATCGCCGCGATCGTCACCGTCGGCACGATGGCGGTGGCGTCGCTGGCCGGCTACGCGTTCGCGCGGATCCGGTTCCCCGGGCAGAACGCGCTGTTCGTGGTCGTGCTCACCGGGCTGCTCATCCCGAGCGAGGTGACGATCGTGCCGCTGTTCCAGCTGTTCAACAGGTTCGGGCTGATCGACACGCACTGGCCGCTGATCCTGGTGCCGATCTTCGGGGCGCCGAGCGTCCTGGCGACGTTCATCATGCGGCAGTTCTTCGTCACGCTGCCCAAGGAGCTGGAGGAGGCGGCGCGGGTCGACGGGCTCGGCCGGTTCGCCACGTTCCGGCTGGTCGCGCTGCCCCTGGCCCGCCCGGCGCTCGGGGCGGTCGGCATCTTCACGTTCCTCAACAGCTGGAACCTGTTCCTGGAGCCGGTGGTGTACCTGTCGAGCAAGGACAAGTACACCCTGCCGCAGGCGCTGACGCAGTACGTCGACGCGTACGGCGGCCCGATGTGGGACGTACAGCTGGCGGCCGCGTCGCTGACCGCGCTGCCGGTGCTCGTGGTGTTCGTGATCGCCCAGCGCCAGTTCGTTGAAGGGCTCGCCCACACAGGGCTCAAAGGGTGATAGACCTTCGTCCGTGAGCAGAAGAGTCACGCAGCGGGACATCGCGCGGATGACGGGGGTGAGCCAGGCGACGGTGTCGCTGGTGCTCAACAACCGCACCGGTGACGACGTGCGGATCGCGCCCGAGACCCGGCAACGGGTCCTCGACGCGATCCGCGCCACCGGCTACGTCGCCGACCCGGTGGCCCGGCGGCTCGTCTCGGGACGCAACCGGATCCTGGGCGTGTTCACGTACGAGCCGGTGTTCCCTTCGACGGCGGCGGACTTCTACCACCCGTTCCTGGTCGGCATCGAGCAGCGGGCCGAGCAGCTCGGCTGCGACCTGCTGCTGTTCACCTCGCACGCGGAGAGCCGGCGGATCTTCCACGCCGACAGCCGGATCGGGATCGCCGACGGCACGATCCTGCTCGGCCGCCGGGTCGACCGCGACGACCTGGGCCGGCTGGTCGGCGAGGGGCACGCGTTCGTGTCCGTCGGCCGGCGCGACGACGCCGGCGGGCCGGTGCCCTACGTCGGCGCCGACTACCCCGCGGCGGTCGCGGCGCTGCTGGACCGGGCGGCCGCGCTCGGGCACACCCGGGTGGGCTACCTCGGCACCGGCGGGCCCGCCGAGTCGCACGCCGACCGGCTCCGCGGCTTCCTCCACGACGGCCGGGCGGACCTGGTACACCTGCCGCAACCGGCGCGGGAATGGCCGGCGGCGATCGGGCGGGAGCGGCTCACCGCCGTGTTCCTGGAGGAGCACGCCGAGGCCGTCGACCTGGTGGCGGCGCTGCGGGCGGACGGCCGGGAGGTGCCCGGGGACGTGTCGGTGGTGGCGCTCGGTGAGCCCAGCGGCGCCGGACCGGTCGACGAGACGATCACCAGGCTGCGGATTCCGCGCCGGGAAATGGGCTGGCAGGCGGTGGACCAGCTGACCGACGCAATCGAGGGTGGTGGTGTCGTGCAGCGGTTGCTGTCGTGCACGGTCCATGAAGGCGCGACCCTCGCCGCCGTTTCCCGCCGAATGTGATCGAGCCGCGCCCCTGCTGGGACGCGGCTCGATCGCGTTTCTCACCGGAAATGCGACGCTGCATCGACCGGTTTCGCCCGACCCTCGAAATTGCGGGCCGGCTGATCGTGTTTAGCGGCCGGCCTCGGCGTGGTAGCGGTCCACCACGTCCTGCTTGATCCGGCCCCGGTCGGAAACGTCGATCCCCTTGGCCTGCGCCCATTCCCGAATGGCACGGTTCTGGTCGCGGTCGCCGCGGGTGACGCCCCGGCCACGCACCTCCCGGCCGCGCACGGTGCTGACCACGCCGCCACGTCCGATTTTCGTCGCGGCGGCGACGAACGGGGCGACGGCGTCGCGCAGCTTCGCGGCGTTGGAGGCGGACAGGTCGATCTCGTACTGCACGCCGTCGAGCGCGAACACGATGCTCTCGGCGGCCGGCTTGCCGTCGATGTCGTCGATCAGCTCGTGGATGACGCGTTTCGCCATGAGTGGCCTTTCTTCAGGTGCTGCCAATGCGTGCCGCATCATCGACACGTGCGTGCCGCATCATTTGGACACGAACAAGATACTCAGCGGGATAGTAGCCCCCGATCGGGGCGACATTACTCCCACCGTACCGTTCTCGCTCACCTGGCGCTGAATCCGCACCGTCTCGAAACGCATACAACATGAAACGCGCACGATCGGTTAAGGCGTTCGGGTCCGGCAAGTCACCCGGGCCGGATGTCCTTGGCTCATCCTCGCCGCCCGCATGATCGCTGTCGTGAAGTCAGGCAAGCAGGCTTTCGCGCGGTCGGGCCGACATCCGGCGCTTTCCGCGAGGTCAGGCCAGCATCCGGAGCGAGAGCAGCAACGCCGCGCCGACGACGAGGAGCAGGCCTGCGACCGAGACGATCCGGACCAGCCAGGAGCCTTCCCGCACCATGCGGGTCCAGCGCTGCAGTTGCCGCTTGGTGAACGTCAGCAGCCGCCGGGCCCAGTGGAACTCCATGGCCAGGATCGCCAGCCCACCGAGGATGACGAGCCAGCCCGGCCCGGGCAGCGGCAACAGCACCACGCCGACGGCGATGACGAGCGTGCCGACCAGCGCGACCACGATTTTGACGCCGAACCGGCCGATCCGCGTCGCATAGAGCCGCTCGCGCCAGCCCAGCATCCTGTGTGCGACCCGGCGCCAGAACCCGCCGGGCCTCAGGCCGGCCTCGAAGTCGGCGGCCTCCTGCGTCCCTTTACCCGCTTCGGCACCCCGCTCCGGCGCAGCGACACGCCGGAAGTCACCCGGTGGGGAGCCAAGCGGTCCGGAATCAGGCGTAACGCCCGACCCGTCCGCCTCACTGTCGCGCAATTTCCGTTCCCATCACTGGATAACCCGTCACTCCCACGAACCACTGGACGTTACCCGAATGAATTGACGTACGGCCCACACGTCACGTCAAGGACCCCGGTCACGCACTGAAAACCGGACATCGCGCGCACGTTGTTCGGTTGACGGCAAATCGGGCCCAGAAACACTACAGAGTGAGATCGCAGAATCACTACGCGTAACACTGGGAATCGCCTCAACATAAGAGAGGCGGGGCACGGCATGCTCCGCAGCGGTGCCGGGGGGAGTACGACATGAGCGCTATCCGACCATCGACCGTCGAGGTCGAGACATCCCTACGACTCGTCGCGCCCGACGCGACTGCATTGCCGGTGCGAGCCAGCTTGCGATACGACCCGAACGACCCGTACGCGGTGCACGTCCTCTTCCACGCCGAGTCGGCCGGGGGCGAGCCGGTCAGCTGGTCCTTCGCCCGTGAGCTACTGTTCACCGGCCTGGACGAGCCCGCGGGCATCGGCGACGTGCGGGTCTGGCCGTGGAACGGGCCGCGCGGTGACTTCGTCGCACTGGCGCTGTCCTCACCGGACGGCAACGCACTGTTCGAGGTCCCACGCAGCGTGCTGGTGCGCTTCCTGCGCCGGACGTACAGCGTCGTGCCGCGCGGGCACGAGACGGACCACCTGGACGTCGACAACGCGGTCAACCGGCTCCTCGCCGGCCGCTGACCGAACGGCTCCTCACTGGTCGACCGGCACGGTTGCCCGAACGGTCACCGACCAGCCTGCTCCACCTGGACCGCGTCGGCCGGGCGCCACACCGGCGGCCACCCTCCGTCAGCAGCCCGCCAGCTGCGGAAGGGTTCGGCCGTGGGGTGGCGCCCGACGCTTGTGCCGGGCCTTTCAGGCGCCGCCGTCCGGCCTCGTGCCGGCCCTTCAGGCACCACCATGCGGCGCCTGTGACCGGACCTTCAGGCGCCGCCGTTCGGCGCTCGTGCCGGGTCCTTTTCAGGCGCCGCCGTGCGGCGCTTGTGCCGGGCCCTTCAGGCGCCGCCGTGCGGCGGGGCACCCGTGCCGCTGAAGCGGACGTTGCCCCAGGGGTCCACCTCCAGCAGCCGGGCCGGCACCGGGTCGGCGGGCGCGCACCGCAGCAGCACGTCGCGGCGGCCCGCCCGCACCAGCGCCGGCACCAGCGCCGACACCACGGCGTCCCCGCTCATCCGGCCACCCCAGTGGTAGCGCCCGTCGAGCGGCTGGAAGTGGCCGGTCAGGTGCAGCACCACGGCGTGCGCGGCGCCGTCGACGAGCAGCTCGGCCTTGACCGGTGTCGGTTCCTCGGGCATGGTACTGATGAGTACCAAGTCCTGCCGGAGCCGTCAAGGAGCAGCGATGCCGACAACAGACGAGCGCGAGGCCCGCGAGGTCACAGCCGCGCGGCTGCTGAAGATCTCCGCCGGCAACTCCTACGACCCTGACGTCGACATCGACTGGCGGGCCCCGCTCGACCCCGATCGCATGTTCGCGCCCGAGCACCGGCTGTCACTGGCCGGAACCGCCCTGTGGGACGGGCTCAGCCGGGAGCAGCGCGTCGAGCTGTCCAAGCACGAGGTGGCCAGCATCGCCAGCGTCGGCATCTGGTTCGAGATGCTGCTCATGCGGCTGCTGCTGCGGCACGTCAGCGACCAGGACCCGCGCACCGGTCACGTGCAGTACGCGCTCACCGAGGTCGGCGACGAGTGCCGGCACTCGATCATGTTCGCGCGGATGATCGAGGCGTTCGGCACGCCCGCGTACCGGCCCGCGCCCCTGGAGCGCGCGCTCGGCAGGTATCTCGGCGCGACCGCCGGCGGGGTGCAGACGTTCGCCGCCGCGCTCATCGCCGAGGAGATCCTCGACGCCCTGCAGCGCGAGGCCATGGCCGACGACAGCCTCCAGCCCCTCGTGCGGATGGTGTCGCGGATCCACGTCGTGGAGGAGGCGCGGCACATCCGCTACGCCCGCGACGAGCTGGCCCGCCAGGTCGCCGGGGCCGGCCCGGTCAGCCTGGCCTACTCGCGGCTGATGATCGGGCGGGCCGCGTGGACCGTCACCCACTCGCTGATCCACCCGGGCGCCTACGCCGCGGTCGGCCTCGACCCGGTCCGGGCACGGGCGGCGGCGTGGCGCAACCCGGCCTTCCGGGAGACGCTGCGCTGGTCGGCGGAGCGGGTCACGACCTACCTGCAGGAGCTCGGGCTCGTCGCCGGACCAGCCAGGCGACTTTGGCGGTCCTCGGCGCTACTGTGAGCGCCATGAGATGGGTTCTGGTGGTCGTCGGCGCCCTGCTGGTCCTCTCCGGCATCGTCTGGACCCTGCAGGGGCTCAACCTGCTGGGCGGCAGCGCGATGTCGGGCCACGCGATCTGGGCGGCCGTCGGCCCGATCGCGGCGATCGTCGGCGCGGTGCTCTTCCTCCGGGGCGTCCGGCGTCGCTGAAAGGCGTTGAGAGACCCAGATCACGGGACGATGCGTGTCGGGCGCGCTACTGTCTAGTGAGTCGGTGTGCTGTGTGTCCCCGGGCCTCACCACACTGCCTTCACGGAATACCGTTCGGCTGGAGCCGTGATGCGCCTATCGCCGCGAGGCGACCTGGCACACCGACCCTAAACTTTTCTAGCTCAGCACCGCGTAGACCACGATGTTCTCGCGGTATGAGTGCCGGGCGGCGTCGAACTCGCCGCCGCACGTGATGAGCCGCAGCTCCGGCAGCGGCGTCGGCCCGTAGACCTTCGCGCTGGGAAACCTGGCCTTCGCGTAGTGCTCGCGGGCCGTCACCGTGAAGGTGAGCCACGCGCCGCCGCGCTCCACCTCGACCCGGTCGCCGGCCTTCAGCTCGTGCAGCTTGTAGAACACCGCCGGTCCGGTCTTCGAGTCGACGTGCCCGGCCAGGACCGCCGGCCCCGGGTCACCGGGCGCGGTGCCGGCGGCGAACCAGCCGGCCTCGTCGTACACCTTGGGGCTCTGCAGCTCGCCCCGCGGGTCGACGGTCAGCGACTCCAGCCCGGTGTCGACCCCCAGCGAGGCGATCCGCAACCTCGTCGGCGGTGCCTGCGCGGCGTCGTCGGCGAGGGGCGCCAGGTCGATGCGGTGCGGCACGATCCAGGTGGACTCGCCGGCGTCGATGTCGACCCGGCGGCCGACGAGCGTCGCCGCGCCGATGTAGACCGGCGCGGCGAGCGCGAGGACGCAGGCGATGAGCGTCACGGTCCGCCGCCGGCCGGGGCTCAGGCGGAAGGCACGGTGCCTGACGACCTGACCGGCGGACCTGACCATGCGGCTGGGCTATTGCAGCGGCGCCGCGACCCGGTGCCGGCGGCGCAGGACCACCAGGCCGGCCGAGATCAGCACGACCAGCAGCGCGGCGCCGCCGAAGACCGGCAGCCAGACGCCGGAGCCGTCCTGCGCGGTGCCGCCGCCACCGGTGTCGACGCCGCCCGCGGGCACGCCGTTGCTGGTCGCGTCGGTCCGCAGCTGGGCGGTCAGGCCGTTCTTGCCGTCCAGGACGATCAGCGAGTAGACGGCGCCGGCCTTGAGCGGCGCGCTGACCGTGGTCGCGGCGGTGGTGACGCTCGGCGCGGAGAGCCGCAGCGTCCACTTGCCCGGGTCGACCACCTGGTAGTCGGTGGTCGTGGCGAACTGCACCTCGCCGGCGATCTTCGCGCCGCCCGCGATCGCGACGTCGAGCGTCGGCTGCTTCACCGAGGCCTGCACGACGCGAACCTTGGCCTTGCCCGGGTCCGGCAGCGCCAGGTCGTCGGGGATGACCCGCAGGCCGAGGTCGGCGAACTTGCCGACGCCCGCGACGGTGTAGGCCTTGCCCTCCACGACCGTCGCCTGGGTGCTCAGCACGGGCGGGCTGTCCGCGGCGGCGCCGGGCAGCCGCATCGCGACCGCGTAGGTGCCGGGGGCGAGCGGCAGGTACTTCGACACGACGCCGTAGCCGACCGCGTCGAACTTCTGCGTCGCCATCGAGCCGTTGACGGCGCTCAGGTAGACGTCGACGGCGGGGGTGTCCGGCGACAGGTGCGCGAGCCGCACATAGCCGACCCCGGCGGCCGACGCCGGGGCGGCGCCGACGAGCGAGGCGCCGAGACCGAGGAGTGCCGCCGCGGCGAGCGCCGCGACGCGTGTCATGGCCCGCCGTCGCAGGAAGGCAGCGATCACGTTCATGCCCTTTGCTCGAAGAGACCCGCCCGGAGGGGTTCGAGGTGCGGGTGTTACGCACCCGAGCGACGGCAGTTGAGTAATCCGCCCGGGCACCATAAGCACTGACCGATGTGCACGATGCCGAACGGCGCGCCGAATTGCAACCACCGGACGGTGCTTTTCCGCTACGAGAGGGTTACTCATCGGTAACGATCACTGTCTTGCCGCGGGCCGTCCGGGCTGACGGCCCGCCCGCACCGGTGCCCTGCTGGTGCCCTACCGGGGGCTGCCGAAGTCCTGGGTCCAGATCGGGGTCTTGCCCTGGTACGCGAGGCCGACGCCGAGGTCCTTCAGCCCGCAGTTGAGGATGTTGGCCCGGTGACCGGCGCTGTTCATCCACGCGTTCATGACGTCGGCCGGCGTGCGCTGCCCCTTCGCGATGTTCTCCGCCGCGCCGGACCACTTGTAACCCGCGTTCGTGATGCGGGTGGCGAAGCTGGTGCCGTCCTGCGAGTCGTGCGAGAAGTAGTCGTTGGTGGCCATGTCCTGCGAGTGCTTGCGGGCCGCGGTGGTGAGCTTCGCGTTGTACGCCAGCGGCTTGCAGCCGGCCTTCGCGCGCTCGGTGTTGACGATGGCGAGGACCTGCGCCTCGTAGGAGGTGTTGCCGCCGGCGGCCGGGGCCGTCGTCTTCGGCTTCGCCGGCGGCGTGGTCGCCGCCTTCGTCGGCGCGGCCGAGGACGCGGGGGTCGTCGGGGCGGGCGAGGCGGTCGCGCCCTCGACCCCGCCGGACGGCGCGGCGCCCGACGGGTCGCCGCCGCTCATGTCGCCGGCGTTCGCCGGGTCGCCGGTCGCGTCGCCCGCGACCGAGGTCCGGGCCGCGTCGCCGGTGTCGCTCCGGTTGCCGAGCAGCACGGCGCCGCCGAACGCGGTCGCGCCCACGACGAGCAGCGCGGCGACCCCGACGCCGACGATCACGGCCAGCCGGGTGCCGCGGCGGTGCCGGGGCTCGTGCTCGTCCACCTCGGGCGCCTGCCCGTGACCGGCCTCGCCGTAGCCGGCGTTGCCGTAACCCGGGTCACCGTAGCCGGCGTCGCTGTAGCCCTGGTCGCCGTTGCCGCCGTTGCCGTGGCCCGGGTCGCCGTAGCCGGTGTTGCCGAAGCCGGCGTTGTCATGGCCGGCGGCGCCGTACCAGTTGGCGCCGTGGCCGGCGTCGTGGTGGGCGGGCTCGGTGTTGCGGGCGTCGTACGGGCCGAACGCGGACACCAGCTGCCTCCTGAGGCACAGACGACACAAACGCATGCGAGCCTATGAGGCGCTCCGCCGTCGATTCCAACCAGCGACGCCGATTTCACGACGATCTAAGCGAAACTTATGCCTCGGTCGCGCAGAGCAACGCCGTCACGGCGCGGCGCAGCACCCCGGTCGCCGCGGGGACGTCCAGATGCAGCTCGTCGCGCAGCATCGACCACGACGCGAACGTCGTCGCGACCGTCAGCGCGTGCAGGGTGTCCTCACGGGCGGCGCCGGTGCCGTCCAGCTCGGCGACGAAGAGCTTCTCCAGCTCCTCGCGGGCGTTCGTGACATACCAGGTCCGGTTGTGCCGCAGCGCCGCCGAGAACGGCTCCCGCAGCCGGGCCGCGCGGGCCGCCGGGGCGATCAGCTCCAGCAGCCGGGCGCGCTGCTCGCAGTACGCCTCGATGCGCTCGGACAGGGGCAGGTCCTGCGGGACCGGACGGTGCTCGGCGGCCTGCCGCTCCATGAGGCGCGAGCCGGCCGCGGCGAACAACCGCTCCATGTCCTTGAAGTTGGTCCACAGCGCGCGCAGGGACACCCCCGCCCGCTCGGCGATCCGCTCCGCCGTCGGCTTGAGGTCGCCCTCCTCCAGCAGCGCGAGGTGGGCGTCGACGATGGCCCGCCGGGTCCGCTCCGCGCGCAGGGTGCGACCGTCGATCCTGCGCTGCCCGACGACCGCCTCACTCATGACGCACCGCTCATGACTGATCAGCCTACGTGTGTACGGTGAGGTGCGTGGCACTGCGCACCGTGCATGAACTCGACATCGATCTCCCCGTCATCGACCTGGGTGAGCTCGAGCCGGTCAGCGCGCCGTGGGGCGGCAACCTCAACGACGCCCACGTGCAGACCGGCCGCGCCATCCGCACCACCCTCATCGACGCCCGGCTGCGCCGCTCCCACCTGGAGAATCTCGACCTCAACGGGGCCGTCTGGGAGGACGTGACGGTGTCCGGCTGCCGCTTCGAGAAGGTCGACTTCAGCGCGGCGCGGCTGACCGGGCTGACCGTCGAGCGGGTCCACTTCGTCAACTGCAAGCTCACCTGGGCGCACATCGCGGAGTCGCGGTTCGGCGACGTCCTGTTCGAGGGGTGCCGCCTGGACGCCGCCAACCTCGACGACATCACCACCATCGGCCCGACCGGGTTCGTCGGGTGCGTCCTGGTCAACACCACGTTCCGGGACTGCGTGCTGCCACAGGCGGCGATGTCGGGCTGCCGGCTGCGGCAGATGTCCTTCACCAGCTGCGACCTGCGCGGCGCCGACCTGCGCGGCAACCAGCTGTCGGAGGTCAGCGGCGTGAGCAGCCTGCGCGGCGTGACGATCGAGCCGGCGCAGCTGCCGGGCCTCACCGACGCGGTCATGCGCGACCTCGGCGTGGTCGTCCGCGGCCCGAAGGGCTGACCTCCCCGGCGTTCACCAGGCCGTTTCGCTTGTCCGGCTCGTCGCTCGTCGGGCCTTTTCGCTTTGTCTGGCTCGTCGTTTGTCTGGCTCGTCGTTTGTCTGGCTCGTCGCTCGTCTGGCTCGTCGCTCGCCGGGCCCTTTTCGCTCGTCTGGCTCGTCGCTCGTCGGGCGGGCATTCGCCGGGCGGGCGCTTGCCGGGCGGGCGCGCCCGGTGGGGTCATCGGCGTGGGGATGCGGGGCCGCGGCGGGACCTGCCGCGGGCCGACGGGTTGACCCGCCAGCGGGGACGGCGGCGCAGCGGCTGGACGGGCTCGTCGACGCACGGCGCCGGCGGTGCGGCCGCGCCGAGGTCCGCGGCGCCCTGACCCGGGCCCGGCAGCAGGTCACGCGGGTCGGCGTCGACCGCGCCCTCGACGCTGACGAAGGCGGCGATGCGGTCCATCCCGACGGCGACCTGCGCCCACGCCCGGATCGCGGGCGAAGGAGCGGCGAGCCGCAGCTCCCCGCCCCGCCGCCGGGCGAGGTCGGCGACCCTGACAAGCAGGGCGGCGCCCGCGGTGTCGCACACCGTCACCTGGGAGACGTCCAGGACGAGCCGCGGCTCGGCCGCGACGAGACAGCCGGCGAGCACCGGTTCGACGGTCTCGACGGTCCCTTCCACGAGCAACCCGTGCAGGGCAAGCACCACGGCGTTCATCGGACTCGACGGTACCGGCACACCCCGCTCCAATCGTCTCCTTCGGTCGGATGACCCCGCACGGGCCGACCCGTCATGCGCGCATCGCATCCAGGGCCTTCTTCAAGGCCTTCGGCTGGGTCGGGGTGGTCGGCGCGCCGGGCCGGAGCTCCTGCGTCCGGGCGCCGATCTCCTGAACTCCTTGCACAGCCGGTTGACGTTCCTGTGGTCTTCCTCGAGCACGACGATGGCGTCGGTGGACATGGCGACTCCTCACGGGCGGCGCCTGACTTCCGCCCGGTTACCCGCCTGTGAGCAGCACAAACAGTCAGCGCCGGGTGCTGAGCACCATGCCGGAGCCGTGGTCGAGCTCGACGGACACCAGGTCGTCGTGGTCCAGCAGCGTCCGGCGTACGCCGTCCTGGCGGGCCGCGAAGTCCTCGGGCCAGCCGTCCGCGGGCCGCATGTCGTCGACGACGAGGACGCCGCGCGGGCGCAGCGCGGCGATGGTCAGGTCGAGCCCTTCGATCTTGCCGCCCCGCGCGTCGGCGAAGATCAGGTCGAACGCGCCGACCGCGGTCGGCAGGAACGTCATGGCGTCGGTCACCCGCAGGTCCACAAAGGACGGCCAGGCCCCGGCCGCCGCGACGGCGGCCGTCTCCGCGTCGAGCTCGATCGACGTCACGGTCACGTCGGTGCGCTCCCCGAGCCCGCTGACGATCCACGCCACCCCGACCCCGGCGCCGGTGCCGAGCTCGAGCACGTTGCCGCCGGGACGGACGCCCGCGGCGAGGGTGGCGAGCAGACGGCCGACGGGGCGTTCGCAGGACAGCGGAAAGCCGCTGGTCTCGGCGCGGGCATACGCGGCATCGACAAGATTCATGCCGCCGACCCTATCGAACGGGGACCGGCGGCCCGTGCGAAGCTGACGTCCGTGAAGTCACCGCGGATCCTGACGCTCGCATCCCTGCTGGCCCTCGCGACGCCGGTGGCCCTCGCCGGCTGCGGCTCGTCCGACACCCCGCCGGCGACCGGCGGCGGCGAGCAGTCCGCCACCAGCACGTTCGAGGTCAAGGACGACGTCAGCGTCGTCGAGGTGGACAGCGCGGGCGGCGCGATCACGGTGAAGGTCGGCTCCGGACCGACGATCAAGGTGACGGAGACCGCCAAGTTCAAGACCGACAAGCCCGGCCGCAAGCAGAGCGTCGAGGGCGGCGAGCTCGTCCTCACGTCGACCGGCTGCAAGAGCGGCGACTGCTCCATCTCGTACACGGTGGAGATCCCGTCGACGCTCAGCGTGCGGCTCGACAGCGCGGGCGGTGCGATCTCCCTCGCCGGCCTGACCGGCATCATCGACGTGTCCTCCGACGGCGGGGCGCTGACCGGCGAGGGCCTGGCCCCGCCGGAGCTGACCGCCCGCACCGGCGGCGGCGCCGTCCAGCTGACCATGGCGCAGGCCCCCGACCGCATCGACGTGGACAGCGGCGGCGCCGACGTGACGCTCAAGCTGACCGCCACCGGCTACGCCCTGGACGTGGAGCTCGACGGCGGCCAGCAGTCCGGCACCGTGAAGTCGGAGGCCGCCTCCGTGCACAAGGTGCACGTGGTCACCGGCGGCGGGGACCTGAAGTTCGGCTGACGCGTCAGTCCGTGAGCGCCGAGTAGATGAGCTGGCGCAGCTGGGGCCGGATCGGGTGGGTGCTGGACGGCAGCAGCTGCGTGTAGAACTCGACCGTGAGCCGCTCCGCGGGGTCGATCCAGAAGGCGGTGCTGGCCGCGCCGCCCCAGTAGTACGTCCCCGGTGAGCTGGGCGTCCTCGCCGGCACCGGATCCCGGACCACGGCGAAGCCGAGCCCGAACCCGACCCCCTCGAACGTGGTCTCGGCGAAGCCGCCGGTCTGCAACCGGTCGAGGTCGACGCCGCCGGGCAGATGGTTGCGCGTCATGAACCGCACGGTCCTGCTGCTCAGCAACGTCCCGTCCGGGCCCGCGCCCTCCCGCAGCAGCATCGCGGTGAACCGCTGGTAGTCCGCGGCGGTGGAGATCAGCCCGCCCCCACCGGACTGCATGGCGGGCTCGTCGAGGGCGTGCCTGCCGATCACGTCGAACCGGACCGCCCTGCCGTCCGCGGGACCGGGCACGTACAGCGCGGCGAGCCGCTTCGCGTCGTCCCCCTCCGGGTCGACCGACCACCGGGTGTCCGTCATCCCCAGCGGCTCGAAGATCCTCTCCCGCAGGAAGTCCCCGAGCGGCTGCCCCGCGACGACCTCGACGAGCCGCCCGAGGACGTCGGTGGACACGCCGTACCCCCACCGCGTCCCGGGCTGGAAGAGCAGCGGCAGCGCCGCCCAGTCCCGGCTGGACTCCGCCAGATCGACACCCGTCTTGGGCAGGATGTCGTACCCGGCCTTGCGGTACAGCGCGTCGACGACCGAGGTCTGCAGGAACCCGTACGTCAGGCCCGACGTGTGCGTCAACAGGTGCCACACCCGGATCGGCTCGGCCGCCGGCACCGTGAACGGCGCCCCGGCGGAGCCCCGGTCGTACACCTGCGACTGGGCGAACTCGGGCAGCCACCGGCTGATCGGGTCGGTCAGCTCGAACCGCCCCTCTTCCCAGAGCATCATCGCGGCGACGGAGGTGATCGGCTTCGACATCGAGTAGATCCGCCACAGCGTGTCTGCCTCGACCGGCAACCCGGCCTCCATGTCCCGCTGCCCGTACGTCGAAGCGTGCGCCACCCGCCCGTCCCGGCTGACGACCAGCTGCCACCCCGCCAGCCGCCCGTCGTCGACGTAGCGCGCGAAGTGCGCGTCCAGCACATCCAGCCGCTTCGCGTCGATGCCGACTTCCCCGGGCGCGACCTCACGTTCGATACTCACGCCCGGCAGCCTAAACGCGAGTTCACCTCCAGCGCGAGACCGCCCGGCGCGAGACCAACCTGACCCAAGCCGGGCTGACACGAGACCAGCCCGACAGGCGAACCGACTAGCGACCCGGCGCGAGACCCCGCGCGCGGCCGATGCGCGCGGGAGGTCGGCGTGGTGTGGGGTCAGCTCACGGCGAGCTGCTCCGCGCCGGCGACCACCTTGTCGACGAAGCCGTAGTCGACGGCTTCCTGGGCGGTGAACCAGCGGTCCCGGTCGGAGTCGGCCTCGATCTGCTCATAGGTCTGGCCGGTGTGCTCGGCGATGAGGCGCTGCATGGTCTTCTTGGTGAAGAGCATCTGCTCGGCCTGGATGGCGATGTCGGCCGCGGTGCCGCCGATGCCGCCGGACGGCTGGTGCATCATCACGCGGGAGTGGGGCAGGGCGTAGCGCTTGCCGGGGGTGCCGGCGCTGAGCAGGAACTGGCCCATCGAGGCGGCCATGCCCATGACGACCGTCGACACGTCGTTGGGCACGAAGCGCATGGTGTCGTAGATGGCCAGCCCGGCGCTGATGACGCCGCCGGGTGAGTTGATCCAGAGGCTGATGTCCTTCTCGTGGTCCTCGGCGGCGAGCAGGATCAGCTGGCCGCAGATGCGGTTGGCGCTCTCGTCGTTGACCTCGGTGCCGAGGACGATGATGCGCTTGGCGAGCAGCCTGTCGAACACGGCGCTGTCGAAGGGGACCTGCGTGTCTGCCATGTGCGGCGTCCTTTCCCGGGGCTTTCCTCGACCGTAGTGATCGCGCCCCGGGAATGGACCCCCGGTTCGCTGTGAGCGTGTTCGCTGTCAGCGTTTTTCCGGAGCGCGCAGGATCGGGCGCAGGGTGTCCAGGACCGACGGGTCCTCGATCGTGGACGGGACGACCGGGTCGCCGCCGTCGGCGATGCCGCGCATCGTCTTGCGCAGGATCTTCCCGGACCGGGTCTTCGGCAGCGCGGGCACGACCTGCACCCTGCGCAGGGACGCGACGGCGCCGATGCGCCGGCGTACCAGAGCGACCAGTTCGTCCTGCAGGGTGCCGGGGTCGGCGTCCACGCCCGCTTTCAGCACCACGAAGCCGCGCGGCACCTGCCCCTTGAGCTCGTCGTCGACGCCGATGACCGCGCACTCGGCGACGGCGGGGTGCGCGGCGAGGACCTCCTCCATGGAACCTGTGGACAGCCGGTGACCGGCGACGTTGATGACGTCGTCGGTGCGGCCCATGACGTACAGGTATCCGTCCTCGTCGAAGCGGCCGCCGTCGCCCGTCAGGTACGTGCCCGGGAACTCGGTCAGGTAGGACTCGACGAACCGTTCGTCGTCCTGCCACAGGGTCGGCAGGCAGCCCGGCGGCAGCGGCAGCCCGATGACGATCGCGCCGTCGACGCCGGCCGGGGCGGGCGTGCCGTCCGGCTGGACGACCCGCACGTCGAAGCCCGGCACCGGCACCGACGGCGAACCCGCCTTCGTCGGCATCGGCTCCAGGCCGCGCAGGTTCGCCGCGACGGGCCAGCCGGTCTCCGTCTGCCACCAGTGGTCGACGACGGGCACGCCGAGGGTCTGACCTGCCCACTCGTACGTCTGCGGGTCGAGCCGCTCCCCGGCGAGGAACAGCGTCCGCAGCGACGACGTGTCGTGCCGCGCGACCATCCTGCCCTCCGGGTCCTCCTTGCGGATCGCGCGGATCGCGGTCGGCGCCGTGAACAGGGCCGTCACCTTGTGCTGCTCGATCACCCGGAAGAACGCGCCGGCGTCCGGGGTGCCGACGGGTTTGCCCTCGTACAGGACGGTGGTGGCGCCGGCGAGCAGCGGCCCGTACACGATGTACGAGTGGCCGACGACCCAGCCGACGTCCGACGCCGCCCAGAAGACGTCACCGGGTCCCGTCGCGTACACGTTGGCCATCGACCAGGTCAGCGCCACGGCATGCCCGCCGTTGTCGCGGACGATCCCCTTCGGCCGGCCCGTCGTGCCCGACGTGTAGAGGATGTACAGGGGGTCGGTGGCGGCCACCGGTACACACGCCGCCGCCGTCGCCGCGGAGATGGCGTCCTCCCAGGTCAGGTCGCCGTCGCGCAGCGTGCCGGGCGCCTGCTCGCGTTGCAGGATGACGCGGTGCTCCGGCTGGTGCGCGGCCTCGGCGAGGGCGGCGTCGAGCAGCGGCTTGTACTCCACGACGCGGCTGCCCTCGATCCCGCACGAGGTGGCGACGACCACCTTCGGCCGGGCGTCGTCGATGCGGGCCGCGAGCTCCTTCGGACCGAACCCCCCGAACACGACCGAGTGCACGGCGCCGATCCGGGCGCAGGCCAGCATCGTGATCACCGCTTCAGGGACCATCGCCATGTAGACGACGACCCGGTCCCCCTTGCCGACCCCGAGCTTCCGCAGCGCCCCGGCGAAGATCGCGACCTCGTGTTGCAGGCGGCTCCAGGTGTACGACCTGAGCGTGCCCGTCACCGGACTGTCGTAGACGAGCGCCGTCTCCCCGCCCCGCCCGGCGGCGACGTGCCGGTCGACGGCGTTGTGGCAGGTGTTGAGCTCGGCGTCCGGGAACCAGCGGTAGAACGGCGGGCGGTCGCCGTCCAGGACCCGGATCGGCATGCGGTCCCAGTCGACCCCGGCGGCGGCGTCGCGCCAGAACCAGCCGGGATCGGTGAGACTGCGCTCGTACGTGTCGCGATAAGCGCCCATCCCTCGATGCTTACACGTCCGCCGCCCTTTCCACAGGGGTGCTAGACAGGGGCGCTCGCGCTGGCCAGTCCGGGCGGGGCGTGGTCGAGCGCGGCGGTGATCGCGGCGACCAGTGCCCGGGCCGCCTCCTCGGTCAGCTCCACGGCGACCCGCGCCGCCGGCCCCTGCGCCGGGTCGGCGAAGTCGATGTTCAGCGTGTGCCCGAACGGCGCGTGATGCGGATGGTCGACGTAGACCGCCGCCCGGGTCACGGGAAACCACCCGGCCGGCCCCTTCGCGCTGCCTTCGAGCTCGACGGTCTCGGTGTCGTACGTGCACATGCTCAGACCTCCAGCCGCTTGCCACCGAGGTGCAGGTCGAAGAACGCGAAGATCTTCTTCCACCCGTCGACGGCGGCCTGCGGCCGGTACCCGGGCCGGTCCGGCGAGAAGAACCCGTGCCCGGCACCCTCGTAGCTGTGCCGCTCGAACGCCTTGCCGTGCTCCGCGAGGATGCCGGCGAGCCGGTCCACCTCGGCGGGCTTCGGGTTCGCGTCGTCGTCGCCGAACAACCCGAGCACCGGGCAGCCCAGCTCCGGCAGCCGATCCTTGATCGACGTCATCTTCAGCCCGCTCGCCGCCGGCGGCGGCTCCAGCGCGAACGCCCCGTAACAGTCGACGGCCGCGTCCAGCGGCAGCGCCGTCGACACCAGCAGCGCCTGCCGCCCTCCCGAGCAGTGCCCGATGACCCCGACCTTGCCGTTGTGCCCGTCGAGCGCCCGCAACGCGTCCATCGCCGTCCGCACGTCCCCGATGACCTGCTCGTCAGGGACACCGCCCTGCCCCCGCACGAACGCCGAAGCGTCATCGGGCGCCGCCCCTGGGGCTTCCCGCCAGAACAGGTTGGGGCAGATCGCCAGGTACCCGTTGGCAGCGAACCGCCGCACCATCTCCTTCGTCGACTCGTCGTAGCCCGGCAGATGATGGATCACCACCATCCCGGGGAACGAGCCGGGCCCGAGGGGCCTGGCCTGGTACGCCTGAATCTGCTCGTCCCCGACGTAGACCGTCTCGGCGCGGATCGCATCACCCATACCCCCAACCTACTGCCGCCTCCCCCGCACCCACTCGGAGGAGGCTCCCGCCGCACCCTCATGATCCGGTGGACCTCGTGCACCCATAACGACACAAACTCTTCCGGATCATGGGGCGCCAACGACGGTGATCGCCGGCCTGGCACCGGCTCGGGACCGCTCCAAGCCGCCGTGGATTACGTACGGGCCAGCAGGACGGTCACGTGAACCGACCACCTCGAAACCACCTCCGAACCGAGCCGGCTCACGCAGACCGCCCCGCGGCTCGGACCGGCTTCGCAGACTGTGCCGAGCCCGCCGCAAGACAAGCGCTCCGTCCGGAGACGGGACGCTCTGGCCGCAGCTCAAGCTGACCCGGAGACAGGGGTCGACCCGGGAGCTGAGCCGATGCCGCACGCCAGGGTGACCCGCAGGCCGAGCGTTTCCTCCGAAGGCGGCCGCCCACCTGCAGTCCGCACCGGACTGGACCAGGCCGCGGGCAGAACCCGGACCGGGGCCGGACCGCGGGTGAGACGTCCCGGGGCCGCAGACCGAGCCACTCCGACCCGTAGGGCGGGCCAGGCTCCGGGCAAGGCACCTCGCCCGGAGGTGGAGCGTCCGGGCCGAAAGCCAAGCCGGACCCACAGGCTCGGCAGCCTGTGCTCCAAGCCGGACCACAGGCCAAAGGCTTTCCGGATACATGGCGGCCCGGGCCGCAGACGAAGCCGACCCGCAGACCAAGCCGGGCCGCAGACCGGACCAACCTCCCGGCCGGGCCGACCCACAGACGGGGCCGACCACAGTCAGGTCGGTCGCAGACCCGACCCGCAGACCCGACCCGCAGACCCGGCCGGGGGTCGGAGTGCGGCGAGGTGTTGGGGAAGGTCCAGGCGGGGAGGTCGGGCGAGGGGTGGTTACTGGCGGCCGGGTTCCAGGCGGCGGAGGGCGAGGCGGGCCAGGCCGATCAGGGCGGCGATCTGCAGGATCAGGATGAGGACAGAGCGCCACCAGGCGCCGGTGGTGGGGTCCCAGAGGGTGTCCGTGAAGGGGATCATGGACTGGAGGTCGACGGTGGAGGCGCCGGCGGCGAGGCCCCAGCGGGTGGGGAAGAGCCAGGCGATCTGTTGCAGGACGGTCTGGCCCTGGAGCTCGAACAGGCCGCCGGACAGGACGAGCTGGGCCATCACGACGACGACGAGGACCGGGGTCGTCTGCTCGGTGGTCTTGGCGAGGGCGCTGACGAGGAGGCCGAAGGCCATGGAGGCGAGGGCCACCAGGGCGACGGGGATGCTGATCTCCAGGAGCCAGTGCTCGGGGAAGATCAGGGGGGCCTTCGGGGGCTTCTTGCCGAGGAGGGCGAGCCAGGTGAACAGGGCCGTCTGGCCGACGATGATGACGGCGAAGACGAAGACCTTCGAGGCGAGATACGCGCCCGCGGAGAGGCCGACGGCGCGTTCGCGTTTGTAGATGGTGGCCTCGTTGACGATCTCGCGGATGGCGGCGGCGGTGCCGAGGAACGCGGCGCCGACGGCGAGGACGACGAGGAGGCGTTGCGCTTCGAGGCTGATCCTGCCGGTGCCGGGGGCCAGGCCGTTGTCGCCGGGGACGGTGCGGGTCAGCAGGGCCAGGGCGAGGGGCAGGCCGATGGTGAACAGGGCCAGGCCCCGGTCGGCGCCGATGACCCAGAACATGCGCAGGCACAGGGTGAGGAACTGCCGGATCGGCGCCGCGGGGTGCAGGGCCCGGTTGCGCAGTGAGGCGCCGCCGAGCTTGACCCTCGCCCGCCCGACCGCCCGCGCCGGCTTGCCGGAGGTGGCGGGCTCGGCGGGCGCTGCCGCAGCGGGAGAAGGCGCGGCGGGAGAGGGCGCGGCGGCCGGGGTCTCCGGGCGCTGCGGCATCGTCTGCTCGGCCGTCGGTGACTCGAGCCCTGAGGAGGCGGCGGGCGGCGCGTCCGCCGGGGTGCGCGGCATCGGGACGGTGACGCGCTCGACGGCGGCCGGCTTCGGCAGCGGCGCCTCGGCGATCTGGGCCGTCACATACCGCGTATACAGCTCCGAGCTGCGATAGGTCCGCATCCAGTGGTCGGCGTTGGTGGTGACCTCGCGGAACACCTCGGCGTAGTCCTCGGCGCCGAAGAAGGAGAGCAGCTCGCCGGGCGGGCCGAAATAGCCCATCCGGCCGCCGACGGTGAGGACCAGGACGCGGTCGCACAGGTCGAGGTGCATCACGTTGTGTGTCACGACGGCGACGGTGCGGCCCTTGTCGGCGAGGTCGCGCAGCTCCTCCATGACCTCCTTGTCCAGGGCCGGGTCGAGGCCGGACGTGGGCTCGTCGAGGAAGAGCAGCGACGGCTCGGTCAGCAGCTCCAGGGCGACGGAGACGCGCTTGCGCTGGCCGCCGGACAGCTTGTCGATGCGCATCTTGGCGCGCTCGGTGAGGTTGAGCGTGCGGAGGACCTCGGCGACGCGGCCGCGGCGCTCGTTGCGCGGCACGTCGTCGGCGAAGCGGAGCGCGGCGGCGAAGCGCAGCGCGCGGCGGACGGTGAGCTGGCGGTGCAGGACGTCGTCCTGCGGGACCATGCCGATGCGGTAGCGCAGCTCGGCATAGTCGGCATAGAGGTCGCGGCCGTCATAGCGGACGGTGCCCTGGGTGGCCGGGCGCAGGCCGGCGACGGCCTTGATGAGGGTCGACTTGCCGCAGCCGGAGGGGCCGATGACGCCCAGGAGGCTGCCCTCGCTGAGCGCGAAGCTGACGTCGTCGAGCAGGATCGAGTCCTTGATGCGGACGGTGAGGTCGTCGGCGATGAGTGAGGACGGGCCGGCGTCCTCGAACTCGTGCAGGCGCATCCCGTCGAAGATGAACTCGTGCCGGCCGATCGAGATCATGTCGCCGGCCTGGATCGCCTGGCGGGCGATCGGCTTGCCGTTGTGGAACGTGCCGTTGCGGCTGCCGAGGTCGACGACCTCATAGCCGGTCGGGGTGCGGCGGACCTCGGCGTGGTTGCGCGAGGTGCGCAGGTCGGTGAGCACGATGTTGTTGTCGGGGCCGCGGCCGAGGCGGATCAGCGCGCCCGCGTCGTGCAGGGCGGACTCCCGCTGCAGGGGCGGGGCCGCCGGGGCCGCCGGGACCGGCTCGGTGATCGTGATGACCTTGAACGCGACCTTGGGGCCGTCGGCGGCGCCGAGGTGGACCGCTCCCCCGTCGACGGCGGCGACGAACGCGGCCTTCTCGCCGTCGACATAGGTGCCGTTGCGGCTGCCGAGGTCACGCAGGAACCAGCCGTCGTCATTCCAGATCACCTCGGCGTGCCGCCGGGAGATCAGGGTGCCCTCGACCACCAGGTCGTTGGCGGCGTCGCGACCGATGGTCACGGTGTCGTCGGGCCGCACCACGGAGCGTGCCTCGCCGGCCGGGCCGGTGACGGTCACCTCGAGGACGGTCAGCTCGCGGGTCACGGTCTGCTGGTCATTGCTCGCCACGGGCATCATCATGCCGCCCACGTACGACAGAAAACAGCGGGGGGAAGTCCCGGCAAGATTTTGTATCAGGAAGCCGACCTCCCTCCTCTTGTTTGCAGACCACGTGAGGAGGAGCCATGGCACCAGCGGACGCCCGTTCGGAGCAGTGGCGGTCGCGCCGCGCCCGCCGGCTCGCCGGGCTGGGGTGGGTGCGTCGTGAGGACCGGGCGGACGGCACTCCGGTGCGGTTCGTCGCGGACGAGCTCCTGGTGCTCGACGACCACTTCGCCACCGCTCGTCAGGCGTTCGTGGAGCAGGGCTTCACCGTCCGGGACATCGTGGAGGAGGGGGATGTCCCGGAGGGCTTCCGGCGGGTGCGGCTGCCCGGTCTGGACGTCGCGCGCGCCGCGAGGCGGGTGCGGGTCCAGGCCGAGGCGGCCGGTGACACCAGGGTGGCCGCCGGGCCCAATCACGTGTTCGTCTCGACGCCGTTCGAGCACGCGGGGCCGTATGGGCCGCCGCGGCCGGCGGCGCCGGGGACTCTCACGGTGCGTGACCGTGAGGTGCCGGAGACCGAGGTGCTCGTGCTGGACACGGGGGTGTGGCTCAACAGCCCGCTGCCCAAGGACCGGTATGTCACCGAGGACTTCGAGTCCGACCTGGGGGCGGGCGACGACGAGGGGGTGCGCGACGGCGACGTCGGGCACGCCAACTTCGTCGCAGGGGTGCTGCTGGCCAGGTCGCGGCAGGTCCGGCCGCGGGTGATGAGGATCGTCGACACGTTCGGGGTGTGCCGGGAGACCGACCTGATCGCGGGTCTCGGGCAGGCGTACGACCATCAGATCATCAACCTGTCGCTGGGCGGCTACACGCTCGACGACCGGCCGCCGTTGCTGTTGACGGCGGCGCTGACGCGGCTGCTGGGCACCGGCGACCGGGTGGTGGTCGCCGCGGCGGGCAACGACGGGCAGCACGACCGGCCGTTCTGGCCCGCGGCGTTCGCCGGCACGAGCGTGTCGTGGCGGCGGCGGGTGATCGCCGTGGCGGCGCACGACGGCCGGCGGATCAGCGACTGGAGCAACACCGGCACGTGGATCACGCTCGCGGCGCCGGGTGCGGACGTCACCAGCACGTTCGTGCATCACGAGGACTTCGGCGACGGCTGGGCGAGATGGAGCGGCACGTCGTTCGCGGCGCCGTTCGTCGCGGCCGCGATCGCCGACGCGCTGCCCGGGGCCGGCTCGGCCAGGCTGGCGGCGGAGGCGGTCATCGCCGGCGCGTCCCGCCGCTACGGCCGCTACGCGGGACTCGCGTGACCGGCATGCACAAGACAGGGACACAACGCGGGACCGGCATGCACAAGACCCGGACACAGTGCGAGACCGGCGCACGCACAACATGGACGCGACGTGAGACCGGCGTGCGCACGGCACGGACACAGCGCGCGACCGGCGTGCGCGAAACACGGACACGACGTGAGACCGGCGAGCACACGAGCCCGATCCGCGTGCGCGGCAGCGCGACCAGTACGCGCCACGGCAGGGGGCACCATTGCCACACCAGGGGGAGGGGGGTGACGGGGTGCGGCACACACGTCGCCGCACCCCGTCTCCCGCAGGGCGCGATGATAGCCTTCGAGACCATGGCTGAGCCTGAAAACGCCGAGGTCCTGAGGGCGGCCGCCGCCGGCGACCAGAAGGCTTGGGAGTCCATCGTGGACAGATATGCCAACCTTGTCTGGTCGGTCGCGCGCAGCTTCCAGCTCGGCCAGTCCGACGCCTCGGACGTCAGCCAGGCGACCTGGTTGCGGCTGGTCGAGCACATCGACGCCGTTCGTGACGCGGACAAGCTCGGCTCGTGGCTCGCGACCACCGCCCGCCGGGAGGCCCTGGCGCTGCTGCGCCGCGGCGGCCGGGACGTGCCCGCGGGCGCGGCCACCGACTTCGCCGGGATCCTCGGTGCCGGCGACGACGAGGAGCCCGACGCGGGCGTGCTGCGCGACGAGCGGGACCAGGCGCTGTGGCACGAGTTCCGCGCGCTGTCGGGCCCCTGCCAGCAGCTGCTGCGGGTGCTCATCGCCGATCCGCCGCCGAGCTACGCCGAGGTGTCGGCCGCGCTCGACGTGCCGGTCGGCAGCATCGGACCGACCCGCCAGCGCTGCCTGGGCACGCTGCGACGCAGATTGGGCTCGACATGACGCACGGTGCAGGGCCGACCCGATGATCGGGGAGGAAGAGGTGCTGAGGGTGTTGCGCGACATGGCCGGACGGCGCGACCCGGTGCCCGACGACGTGCTCGCCGCCGCGCGGGCCAGCATCGCCTGGCGCGACCCGGACGCGGCGCTGGCGAAGCTGACCGCCGACTCGGCCCGGGAGCGCCTCGTCGCGGTCCGCGGTGGCGGGTCGCCCCGGCTGCTGTCGTTCTTCGGCGGCTCGCTGACGATCGACGTGCAGGCGACGACCCGTGAGGGCGCCGTCGAGGTGGTCGGCACGGTGTCGCCGGCGGTGCCGGCCAAGGTGATCCTGGAGACCGCGGCGTCCCGGTCCGAAGAGGCGGACGTCGACGACGAGGGCCGGTTCCGCTTCCAGGGGATCGCCGCGGGGTCGGTGCGGCTGCGCTGCGAGCCCGCCGACGGCGCCCCGGTCCACACCGAGTGGGTACTGCTGTAACAACAGGCAATTCGCCACGAGACGGACACTTCCGGCGGTACCCTGCAAGGCATGCCGATCGATCACGTGCAGATCGTGTCCATCCCGGTGAGCGACCAGGACCGGGCACGCGACTTCTACGTCAACGCGCTGGACTGGGAGCTGGTCAGCGACAACGACTCCGGCGACCGCCGGTGGGTCGAGGTGGCCCCCAAGCACGGGCAGACCGCGTTCACACTCGTCACCTGGTTCGAGACCATGCCGGCCGGCTCCCTGCGCGGCATCGTCCTGGACACCGACGACATCGAGAAGACCTACGAGGAGCTGTCCGAGCGGGGCATCATCTTCGAAGGACCGATCGAGGAAGGACCGTTCTCGCGGGTCACGAGCTTCTCCGACCCCGACGGCAACACCTTCGTCCTGCACCAGCTCTACCAGCCGCGCACGCGGGTACTAAGCTACCCCGCGGCAGGGTCGTAGCGCAGAGGTCGTCGCGCCCGCACAGCACGCTGGAGGACGTCGGTTCGATTCCGACCGGCCCTGCCCCGCAAGACCGGCTCTGGCCCGCAAGACCGGCTCTGCCCGCAAACCCGAAGAGCGACCCACCGCGTCTATGCTCGTCCGCGGTGGGCCGTAGCGCAGAGGTCGACGCACCGCTTTGCCAGAGCGGAGGACGCCGGTTCGATTCCGGCCGGTCCACCGAAAGTCACGCTTGCCGGCACCGGTTAGGCTCTGCCGGTGCCTCGTCTGGACCCCTCCGACGTCGCGGCGTGCCTGCGTGTGCTCGCCGCGCTCAACGGCGCGGACGACGACGACCCGTCGGCGCCGGCCGTGCGTGAGGCGGTCGTCGGGGCGTACAAGAGCCGCAAGAAGCAGCAGAAGAGCAGCCGCCGGACCGCGACCGCCGCACACGACCTGGAGCTGCTGACCGGGGACACCGCGGGGCGGGAGCTGCTGCGGGCGAGGCGCTGCTATGTCTGCAAGGAGCACTACCGCGCCGTCGACGACGCGTATCCGCTGATGTGCCCGCCGTGCTCGGCCGGCAACACGGCGCGCCGCACCGCCCGCTGCGACCTGCGCGGCCGGCGCGCCCTCGTCACCGGCGGCCGGATCAAGATCGGCTATCAGACCGCGCTGAAGCTGCTGCGCGACGGCGCCGACGTCATCGTCACCACGAGGTTCCCGCACGACGCCGCGCGCCGCTTCGCCGCCGAGAGCGACTTCGCCGACTGGCAGGGCCGGCTGCGGGTGCACGGCGTCGACTTCCTGGACCTGCCCGCGGTCGTGGGCCTCGTCGACGCGGTCACCGAGCGCTGGGGCCACCTCGACATCCTCGTCAACAACGCGGCCCAGACCATCTCCCGCCCGTTCGAGTACCACCGCGGGCTGCGGGAGGCCGAGAAGGCGTCGATCACCGCGGCGGTCCCCCTCGTCGAGGCGACCCAGGTCCCGGCGCTGCGGTCCACAGTGGACTTCTTCCCGCTCGGCGAGGTCGACGAGACCGGCGAGCCACTGGATCTGCGCCCCGTCAACAGCTGGGTGCTGCACCTGCACGAGGTCAGCCCGCGGGAGTGGATGGAGGTGCAGGTCGTCAACGCGTTCGTGCCGTTCCTGCTCACCGCCCGCCTGCGCCCGCTGATGCTCGCCTCCCCGCACCCCGACCGTTACGTCGTCAACGTCTCGGCGATGGAGGGCAGCTTCAGCCGCCGCAACAAGACGAGCCGGCACCCGCACACCAACATGGCCAAGGCCGGCCTCAACATGCTGACCCGCACGATCGCCGAGGACTACGCCCGCGACGGCATCCACGTCACCAGCGTCGACACCGGCTGGGTCACCGACGAGCGGCCGCAGGGCACCAAGGAGGCCTTCCACGAGGCCGGCTTCCGGGTGCCGCTCGACGTCGTCGACGGCGCCGCCCGGGTCTACGACCCGATCGTCCGCGGCGTGCACGGCGACCGGATCTCCGGTGTCTTCCTCAAGGACTACCAGGTGGTGGAATGGTAGAGATCGTTTGCCCGGTGATCGCGGTCCCGGTCGTGCCGCAGGCGGACCTCGACGACCTGTCGCCGCTGCTGGCCCGGCTCAGGGATCCCGAGCCGGTCCGCGACACCGAGCGTTTCCCCCTCGGCACGCTCCAGCCCGACGGCCGCCTCGACCTGTGCAAGCAGGGCCTCGGCGCCGAAGGCGTCACCCAGGTCCTCGACCGCGCCGCCGGCTCGCCGCACGCCGTGCACCTGCTGCTGGGCACGAACGGGCTCGGCGCCGCGGGCACGGCCGCGCTCGCGACCGGCCTGCCCGACGGGCACCGGGTCGAGACGCTGTACCTCGGCTGCAACGCGATCGACGCCGCCGGCGCGGCACCGCTGTTCGAGCGGCTCGCCGACGACGACCGGGTGCGGGCGCTGTGGCTCAAACGCAACCCGCTCGGCGACGAGGGGGTCACCGCCCTCGCGGACACGTTGCGGCGCAACACGACCATCGACACCGTCGACCTCGTCAACACCGGCCTGACCACCGCCGGCCTGGAGGTCCTCGTCGACGCGCTCGCCGCCCGGCCCGCGCCGGTGCGGCGGGTCTTCCTCGGCGGCAACGGTCTCGGCCCCGAGGCGGGCCCGCTGCTGCGCAGGCTGCTGCGCGACGCGGGCGTCCAGGGGCTGTTCCTCGCCGCGAACCGGCTGGGCGACGCCGGCGCCGCCCCGGTCGTCGAAGCGGTCAGCGCCGGCGGCACCACGCTGGGCCTCGGCGGCAACGGACTGACCCGGGCCACCGTCGCCGGCCTCGCCGAGCGGCTGACCGTCATGGACAGCCTGGACCTGAGCCGGCCGCAGTCGCTGCGGGTGCTCGGCGCCGCCGACAACGTGGTCGGCGACGACGGTGCCGCGCTGCTCGCCGCCGCCCTGCCCGGCACCCCGCTGCGCCGCCTCGACCTGCGCCACACGGGCGTCGGCGGCCGCGGCGCCAAGGCGCTCCTCGCGGCGCTGCCCGCAACGGACCTCACCCGCCTCGCGCTCGGCCCGGACGTCCCGCGCCGCGTGAAACGGGCCATCAGCGCGCTGCTCCCACCCGCCGACGGCGGACCTGGTAGTGCAAACAGCAGCGAGATCGTGAGCGTGTACCGGTGACCTCCCTGACCAGAGCGGCCGCCGGCAACTGGCGCCGGATCCGGCGTTGGGCGACGCCCCCGGCGATGATCCGGGCCGCGACCGACGCCCGGCTCGCCGGTGACTGGCGGGCCGCCTGCGCCGCCGCGAACGTCGACGTCGAGCTCGGCGACGAGCAGGCGAAGCCGTTCGAGGACGACCTCGCCCACTTCGCCCCGGACCTGCTGCGCTGGCACCTGCCCCGCAAACCGGCCCGCGGCGACACCCACCTCGACGCCCGGCAGGTGTTCCACCTGGCCGGCGGGGACGACGGGCCCGGCCTGTACATCGGCGGCACCAGACTCGGGTTCGGCTCCCAGCGGCTGCGGCTGTTCGCCACCGCCGAACCCCTCGACCCCGACGCCTGGGACGACTGGGAGTGGGACGAAGGGCCGCGGCCGTTCCACGCCCTGCACGACTACCGGGCCCGGCGGCACCTCTTCGACGCCCGCGAGAGCCGGCACCTGCTCGACGGCTGCGGGTGGACGCACCTGCCGTTCCACGACCCGGCGGGCCGGCCGCTGCCGGAGTCCGCGTGGGGGCTCACCGAGCGGATCCTGGCCCTGCACGACGCCGGACGGTTCCGCGAGGCGTGGCAGGCCGCGGGCGCCGACGTACCGGAGCCGCCGGAGGACAAGAACCGCTGGATCACGCGAATCCTGGGGCGGCTGTGGACCGGCTTCCTCGGCGAGCACACCGCCGTCCTGAACGCCGCCCGCGCCCGGGGCACCGACCTGGTCGGGCTCAACTTCGGGTGGAACCACGTCCTGAAGCTCACCGGGTTCGACGGGCCGCGGCTGACCGGCGAATGGGAGGCGACCGGCTACCGGGAACGCGACGCCGACTGGCACCTGGACACCGGCCCGTACGAGCGGCCCATCGACGCCGACCTGGTCCGCTTCGGCGTGATCCCCGTGTCGTGGCTGCACCCCCTGGTCCACGCCGCGTTCTTCCCGGAGGCCGAACCCGTCGGCAGGACGGTCCCGGCGGCGCGGACCGAGGCACGGCTGCGCTGCCGCGACGGCGCGTGGCATCACGTGCGGATGACCGGCGGGCGCTTCGACATCCCGCACACCGACGAGGAACGCCGCCGCGAACAGGCCCTCCTCGCCCTCGGCGGCCAGGTGCACGGCTGCATCGCCGCCGAACGGGCCTGGCGCGACGGGCAGGCCGGGCTCCCCCGCGCCCTGCGCGAGCTGCGCGCCGACCTCATGCTGCGGGCCCAGCAGGGCGACCTGCCCGGCGTCCTGGAACTGCTCGACGCGGGCGTCGACCCGCACGCCCGCGACCCGCACGGCCGGACGCTGCTGCACCACATCAGCGGCCTGATGGCGGCACCCGGCGACCTGACGCTGTTCCACCGGCTGATCGGCGCCGGGCTCGACGTCCACGCCCGCGACCGGCGCGGCATGACCCCGCTGCAGACCGCCGCGTACGACACGGGCTCCCTCGAGCTCGTCCAGGCCCTGATCGCGGCCGGGGCGGACCTCGACGGCGAGGACGACAACGGCGTGTCCGTCGTCGAGACCATGGACCGGTTCGGCCGTCCCGAACTGAAAACCCTGCTGCACGACCGGTGAGGGCGCTCCGGACGGCGCGGCGGTTCGCCGTCCCGCACTGGATGATCGAGCGGGCGACCGAGCGCCGGCTGGCCGGGGACTGGCACGGCGCGTGCGACGCCGCCGGCATCGACGTCGCGCTCGACGCCGGGCAGGCGACCCTGTTCGAGGACGACCTCGCCCACCTCGCCCCGGACCTGCTGCGCTGGCACCGGTTCCCGGAGCCGCTCACGAGCGCCGCCGTCGTGCTGGCCGTACACGGGCGGCATGCGCTGCAGGTCCGGCCGAAGCATCCGGGCACGCCCAGCCGGCGGCTGGAGCTCGTGTTCGCCCCGCACCACGGCGGCGAGGCGTTCCCGCGGGAACGGTGGGACACCCGGCGCACCGGCGAGCTCCTCGACCGCTGCGGCGGCTACGACGGCCACCTGCCGGGGTTCACCGGCACCGGGGACCGGCTGCCGCCGGAGGCGTGGACGGACCAGGAACGGATCATCGCCGCGCAGGACGCCGGCGACTGGGCCGGTGCCTGGACCATGGCCGGCTTCGACGTCGGGCCGCTGCGGGCCGAGACCGGCCACGGGCACTGGCTCGACCTGCTGCTGCGCGCCGGCCGGCACAACCTGCCCCAGCTGCGCGCCGACGCCGCGGGACGCCGCGAGCTCGTCGTGCGCGCCGGCGGCGATCAGGGGGTGCCGCTCAGGATCGACGCCGACCTGCGGGTCTGGCGCGGCGCCGGGGTCGTGTCGCCCGCCGAGGTGCCCGCCGTCCGCGCCGAACGCCCCGTCGACTTCGACCTGGTACGCCACGGGATCCTGCCGCTGGAGGACCTGCACCCGCTCGTCGGCGACGCCCTCTTCCCCGGCCTCGCCGGGCTCTTCGAAGGGACCCCCGAGACCGTCCCCGACATGGCGCCGGTCCGCGTGCGATGCCAGGGCGAGTGGCACATCCTCGGCGGCCACCGGCACACCGCCGAGGAGACCCGCCGGGAGCTGACGCTGCGGGCGCTGGGCGGGGCGCCGCTGCGCGGGTGCTTCGCCGCCCAGGCCGGCTGGCGGGACCCGGACACGTGGACGCCGAAGGCGCTGCGCCTGCGCCGCCGCGACATCGTGCAGCACGCCGTCAACGGCGACGGGCCGGCGCTCGTCGCGTGGCTCGACGCCGGCCTCGACCCGCACCTGCTCGACCAGGAGGGCCGCACGATGCTGCACCTGATCGCGTGGCTGCCGGACCCGGGCCCCGTGCTGGCGCGCCTGCGGCACGCCGGGCTCGACCCGAACACCCGCGACCGGGCCGGCCTGACCCCGCTGGAGCACGCGCTGACCTGCGGCGGCACCCCGGCCGCGATCGAAGCGCTGCGGGGGCTCGGCGGCAGATGACGCGCCTCTGCCATTGGCGGCGGATCCGCCGGTACGGGGTGCCCGCGTGGCTGATCGAGCGGGCCACGGCAGCGCGGCTCGCCGGCGACTGGGCCGCAGCGTGCACCGCCGGGCAGCTCGAGGCCGGCGGGACGCCTGATGCCGCCGCTGCGCCCCGCCTCCGGCGCGGGATGCCTTCAGATGCTCGACGCCTTGCCTGCGCTCGATGCCTTGCCGGCGGCCGGCTGCTTGCCGGTGCTCGATGGCTTGCCGGCGTTCGGCGGGTTCGGGGGCGGTTGGTTCGCGGGGGGCTTGATGTGGCGGCGTGAGCTGGCGGCGGCGCGGTGGGTGCGGCGGGTCGGGGTGCCGGCGTGGATGATCGCGGCGGCGACCGCGCGGCGGGCCGCCGGGGACTGGCGGGGCGCGTGCGCGGCGGCGCGGGTCGACGTCGAGCTCGACCTTTCCGCGATCGCCCGCGGTGACGGCGGCGAGGTCGCGGCGCGGATCGAGGACGACCTGCGGCACCTGGTGCCGGACCTGCTGCGCTGGCACCTCGACCCCGCGCGGCCGGTGACCGTCCTCAGCGTCCACGGCGACCGGGCGCTGTTCGTGCTGCGGCGCGAGCCCGAGCGGCTGGCGCTGCGCTACGGTGCCGTGCCGCCCGACACGTGGCGGTGGTCGCTGGTGTACAGCCGGGAGCTGTGGGACAGCCGGCACACCGCGTCCCTCGGCGAACGGACGGCCGCCGCGGCCGGGTCGCTGGAGCCGTTCCCCGGCACTGCCGGGACACGGGAGCCGTTCCCCGGTGCGGCCGGGTCGCGGGAGACGCCGCCCGGCACGGGTGGGGCGCCGGGGGCGCCGCTCGGGACGGCCGGGTCGCGGGTGCCGTTTCTCGGCGCGGACGGGACGCGGCTGCCGCCGGAGGCGTGGGGGCTCGCGGAGCACGTCATCACGCTGCAGGACGCCGGGGACTGGATCGGGGCGTGGCGGCTCGCCGGGTTCGACCTCGGGCCGCTCCTCGCCCGGCGGGCCGACCTGCGGGCGTCGGTCCGGACTCCCCGCAGCGGCCCGGCGCGGCGGATGTGGCGTCTGGACCTGACCGCTCTGCCTTTCGCGGTCAGGACGACGGGCGCGCCGGAGGCGCTGCTGGACCAGCTGGACGACGCGTACACCTGCCGCATCCGCGAAAAGACGGTCTTCGGGCTGCCGGACCCGCCCGGACTCCGGCTCCCGGCGGCGCTGGTCGAGCGGCCCGTCGACGCCGACCTCGTGCGGCTCGGGATGCTGCCCGCGACCGCGTTGCACCCACTCGTCGGCGCCGCCCTGTTCCCGGCGCTGTCGACGATGCCGCCGTCGCCGGTGCCGGACACCGGCCCGGTCCGCGTCCGCCGGGACGGCGCCTGGCACCTCACCGACCCCGGCGACCTCGGCTGGCACGACCCGCTCGCCCCGATGCCGGCGGCGCTGCGGTTGCGGCTCGCCACGCTGGTACGCCTCGCGCGGCACGGCGACGCTCCCGCGCTGACGGCGTGGCTCGCGGCGGGCGGCGACCCCTGGTTCCGGGACCGGTCCAGGAGGACGATGCTGCACCTGCTGGCGTACGTGCCGGACGCCGACCCGCTCCTGCTTGACCTGCTCGCCGCCGGCCTGGACCTGGAGGCCCGCGACGCGGCCGGGATGACTCCGCTGCTGTTCGCGGTCGCTCACGGCGGCCCCGCGGACACGATCCGCGCCCTCGCCACGATGGGCGCCGACGTGAGCGCCGTCACGTTCGCCGGCGCCGGCTGGGCCGACCTGGCCCGCGCCGCAGGACGCCTCGAGGAGCTGTGGTTCCTGGCGGCGTGAAATGTCGTACCCGGGGGCTACCGTGTCGCGCATGACCGCAGAACCGACGGCGCTGACCCTCCTCGCGGCGGCCGACGAGCTGATCGCCGCCACCCGCTCGACCCGCGTGGAGCGCCGCGACAACACCGCGCTGGAGGCGCTCGCCCTGGCGGTCTCCGCCAATCTGCCGGTCCTGCTGTGGGGCGAGCCCGGCATCGGCAAGTCCTCGGCACTGCAGCAGCTGTCCGACCGGCTCGACGTGCCGATGGAGACGGTCATCGCCAGCATCCACGAGCCGTCCGACTTCGCCGGCCTGCCGGTCGTCGGCGACGACCCCGCCACCCAGGGCGTGCCGATGGCCCCGCCCGACTGGGCCGTCCGCCTCGCCGCACGCGGCCACGGCCTGATCTTCTTCGACGAGCTGTCCTCCGCCCCGCCCGCCGTCCAGGCCGCGCTGCTGCGCGTCGTGCTGGAGCGCCGCGTCGGCAGCCTCGAGCTCCCACCCGCGGTCCGCGTCGTCGCCGCCGCCAACCCACCGGCGAGCGCCGCCGACGGCTGGCACCTGAGCCCGCCCCTGGCCAACCGGTTCGTCCACCTGCACTGGACCCACGACCCGGCCGTCGTCGCCCGCGGCCTCGCCGGCACCTGGCCGACCGCCGACATCCCCCGCATCGACCCGCGCAAGGGAGCGTCTGCGCTGGCCCGCGCCCGCGGCACCCTGTCCGGCTTCCTCACCGCCCGCCCCGGCCTCGCCCACCACCTCCCCGCCGACGCCGAGGCCCGCGGCGGCGCCTGGCCGTCCCCGCGCACCTGGGAGATGGCCCTGCGCCTGCTCACCTTCGGCATGGCCAGCGACGCCTCCCGCGCCGCCCTGTCCACCGCCCTCATCGGCGCCATCGGCGACGGCGCCGGCCTCGAGCTGGTCAACTACCTCGACGAGCTCGACCTCCCCGACCCCAACCGCGTCCTGGCCAACCCCGACGCCTTCCAGCTCCCCACCCGCGGCGACCGCCAGCTCGCCTTCCTCACCGCCGTCGTGTCCGCCGTCCAGAGCAACACCACCCGCGAGCGCTGGGAAGCCGCCTGGACCGTCCTGTCCAAGGCCGTCGAGGCCGGCGTCCCCGACGTCGCCGCCCGCGCCGCCGCCGACCTGGCCGCCATGCGCAAACCCGCCTGGCCCGTCCCACCCACGATCGACGCCTTCATCGACATCCTCAGCCTCTCCGGCGCCCTCCGCTGACCCGTCCCGTTCCTGCCACCGACCCCGGCGCAGGTCCGGGCCCCGCCTTCGCCACTTGAGCCGTCTCCGTCTCCGTTGTTCGCGGCCAACTCTGCCGTTTGCGCGGCCGTGTCCGCGTTCGACGTCCGTGCCGCTTGCCCTGTCCCTGGTCCGTCTGTCACTCGTGCTTTCCAGTTCCGTCTTTCGCTTGCGCTTTCCTTGTTCCGTCTTTCGCTTGCGCTTTTCCTTGTTCCGTCTGTCGCTCGCGCTGTTCCCGTCAGGTGCGCCGCGCCACGTTCCCCGCACTGCGGTGACCGGCGCGCGGCACCTCTGGTTCGCCGTTCCTGGTACTTGCGCCGTCTCCGTCTCCGTCTCCGTCGCCATCCCCGTCAGTTGCGCTGCCGCAGTGCCCATCGTTCGTCGCCGTCCCTGCCAATGCCGCCGTCTGCCGCTGGCATCGTGTCCCAGAGCTGCCGCTGTCCCGGCCGCGGACGCCGCCCGGTCTTGCAGTCATTCCCTCCCCTGCCACCAGCACCGATTCCCGGTGCTGCCATCGTCCTTGCCGCTGATGCCCTGCCGCTGACACCGTCCTGCCGCTGACACCGTCCTGGCCCTTGCCGCTCTGTTCACCGTTCCCGCCGCCGTTCCCGACGGTGCCTCCGCTCCTTGCACACGCACCGTCCCCCAGTGCCGCCGCAGCAGCCGCTGCCGCCGTCCGGGTTGCCGCCGCCACCCGTGTTCCCGCCGTCGTTCCGTTCCTGTCTTTGCCGCCCTTCCGCCGCTACTGCCGTTTCCACTGCTGCCGCCGGCCTTGTCCTCTGCCGCTGTCCGCGTTCGTGCCGCTGCCCCTGTTCGGTCTCTGCCGCTGTCTCGCATCCGCCGCCAACGCCGGATCGCCGCTGCCGTTGTCTGTCACCGGTGTCGTTCCTGCACGGCTCCGACCGGTGGCTGCCGGTGCAGCCGTCCCCCGCTGTCACCGTTGCGATGGTGTGCCGGCCGCGGCGCTCCGCGGTGGGTTGCGCCTTCTGTAGGCGCTCCGCAGTGGTCGGCGCCGTCCGTGGACGACGGTGCATCGCGGCGGCGGGGTGCCGATCGTGCGGTGCTGATACCCGCCGCGGTCCGTGTGGACGCGGTGCTTGGAGTGACCGTTTTCGCTACGTGGGCATAGAGATCGGTTTGGCATAATGATCAGGTGCCATCGCCGACGCCGCCAGCACCGATGGCTGAGCCAGTGCAGCCGCCGCGCACCGGGACCACTTCGCCGGGGCTGACCGGCCGGGTTCCCGATCCGTCGCAGACGTCGTCGTCCGTGCAGGCGCCGATCCCCGCTCCGGCACCGGTTGCGAGTCCGACGCGGGCAGCTCCTGCGGACCCCAGGACGGCGGACGCGGACACCAGCGACGCAGACACCGCGGACGCGACCGACGCGGACACCACCGATGTGGACATCGCGGACGTGGACATCGCGGGCACTGGGACGGCGGTTGTCGGCACAGCGGGCGCGGCAGGCACGGGCGCGGCAGGCACGGGCGCGGCGGGGGTGGAGGTGGTGCCGGCGGGGAAGGCGCTGGACCGGACGAAGCTGCTGGCGGCGCGGTACAAGGCGGCGATGCTGCGGCCGTACCTCGCGACGGCGCTGTACGCGCTGTCGGTCGTGCCCAGCCGGCATCTGGCGACGATGGGGGTCGACCGGCGGTGGCGGCTGTACGTGGCGCCCGAGTTCGTCGACGGGCACAGTGTCGAGGAGCTGGCCGGGGTGTGGGTCCATGAGGTGGCGCACCTGTTGCGGGATCATCACGGGCGGGCGGAGCGGTTGCCGGCGGGTGACCGGGCGGATCATCTCAGGGTCAATCTCGCGCAGGACTGTGAGATCAACGATGACCTGATCGCGGACAAGCTGGTGTTGCCGGCGTCGCGGGTGGAGCCGGGGACGTTCGGGTTGCCGGAGGGGCGGCTGTTCGAGGAGTACCTCGCCGGAGTGCCCCACACGCACGTGCACCAGGTGCAGTGCGGGTCGGGGGCGCACGGCATCCCGGTCAAGGGGGAGGTCGGGGACGCCGCGGGACCCGGGGTCAGGGACGTGGAGGCGGTGGCGATCCGGCGGCAGACGGCGGACGCGATCCGGGCGCACGTGCGGTCGCGGGGCACGGTGCCCGGCGGGTGGCAGCGGTGGGCGGACGAGATCGCGGAGCCGGTCGTCGACTGGCGGCGGCTGCTGACCGGGGCGTTGCGGCAGGCGGTGGCGTGGGCCAGCGGGGCCGTCGACTACACGTACGCGCGGCCGGGGCGGCGGACCGGGGCGATGCGCGGGGTGGTCCTGCCGAGCCTGCGCCGGCCGCTGCCAAGGGTCGCGGTCGTCGTCGACACGTCCGGCTCGATGGGCACCGACGATCTGGCCGCGGCGCTCGGTGAGGTGACGGGTGTCCTGCGTACCGTCGGCATCCGCGGCAACCGGGTGACGGTCGTGGCGTGTGACGCCGACGTGCATGCCGTGACGCGGGTGGTGAAGGCGGAGCAGGTGGAGCTCGGCGGGGGCGGCGGCACCGACATGCGGGTGGGGATCGCGGCGGCGCTGCGGTCGCCGGACCGGCCGCAGATCGTGGTCGTGCTCACCGACGGCGGCACGCCGTGGCCGGACGAGCCGGTCGGCTGCCGCCTCATCGCGGGCCTGATCGGCCAGAACCCCCCGCCGCCACCGTCGTGGGTCGAGTCGGTGCACATCACGAGCGGCTGACGAAAAGCAGCAGCAACGGCTGGCGAAAAGAAAAAGCAGCAGCGGCCGGCGACTTTCGGAGACTGTCCGGGTGCGGTCCCGCTGCCTACCGTGAGTCGTATGGCAGAACACGAGCTGGGACTCTCCCGCGGCGACCGGTGGCTGATCGGCGTGGGGTTCCCCGCGGTGGGGCTGGCCGCCGGGTGGGCGTTGCCGCTGCTGGCGCGGTGGCTGCTGACGCTGCCGTGGGTGCCGTTCGGCGGGCCGGTGCGGCTCGTGGCGGCGCTCGATGAAGGGTTCGGGCGGGTCGCGTTGATGGGCGCGGGACTGTTGCTCGGCCTGGTGCTGGTGTTCGTCGCGGTGCATGAGACGCTGACCGTGACCGTGGCCGGTGACGAGGTGCGGCTGCGGCTCGGGGACAACGCGTGGAGTGTGCCGAAGGCGGACGTCTCCGCGGTGTTCGTCGACGGGCGGATGCTCGTCGTGCTCGACCGGGAGTCACGCCAGGTGGTACGGGAGAAGCTGGAGCGGGCCGGTGACCCGGCGGTGGCGGAGGCGTTCCGGGCGCACGGCTACCCGTGGCAGAAGGAGGACCCGTTCCGGGACCTGTTCCGCCGCTGGGTGCCGGACCTGCCGGACCTGCCCGGCGCCGTCAACGCGGTCCTCGCCGCGCGGGCCGTCGCGTTGCGGAGCAAGAGCGCCACCGACGCCGGGGAGCTGCGCGACGAGGTGCAGAAGCTCGGGTACACGGTCCGCGACGACGGCACGACGCAGCACTGGCGTCCGCTGGTGCGGTCATGAAGGGGCGTGATGTCGCCGTCGACGTGTCGGTGTTCGTCATCTCGGCGCTGACGATGGTGGTCGCGGCGACGGCCGGGCTGGAAAACGGCACGCTCAGCGACGAGCGGCTGGTGGTGTCGACGGCGGTGACCCTGCCGGCGCTGGTGCTGCTGTGGTGGCGGCGGCGGTGGCCGGTGCCGGTGGCGCTGCTGCTGCTCATCCCGGCCGCGCTGACCGACTTCGTCGGCGGGGCCACGATCATCGCGGTGTTCACGGTGGCGGTGCACCGGCCGTTCCGGGTCGCGATCGCGGTCGGCGTCGCGCACCTCGTCGTGCCGATCCCCTATATGGTGCGGTACCCGGACCCCGACCTGCGGGTCGTCGGCAACGCGTCGGCGGCGCTCGTGCTGACGGTGATCGTCCTCGCGTGGGGCTCGACGGTCCGTGCCCGGCGGGAGCTGATCGCGTCGCTGCGGGAGCGGGCGGTGCGCGCCGAGGCCGAGGCGCAGCAGCGCGCCGACCTGCTGCGCGGACTGGAGCGGGAGCGGATCGCCCGGGAGATGCACGACGTGCTCGCCCACCGGATCTCCCTGATCAGCCTGCACGCCGGGGCGCTGGAGATCCGCCGGGACCTGTCCCGGGAGCAGGTCGCGGCGGCCGGCGGCACCATCCGCGCCAGCGCCCACCAGGCGATGGAGGAGCTGCGGGAGATCCTCGGGGTCCTGCGCAGCAGCGACGACGACGGGCTGCGGCCGCGGCAGGACCTCGCCGACCTCGACGAGCTCATCGAGGAGGTCCGCCGCGCCGGCACCCCCGTGCGGCTCGACAACCGTCTCACCGGCGACGGCGACGACGGCCCGGAGACGCTGCCCTCGGCGGTGAACCGGACCGCGTTCCGGCTGGTGCAGGAGGGCCTGACCAACGCCCGCAAGCACGCGCCGGGCGCGGAGGTCGCCGTCCGGCTGGACCGGACCAGCGAGGGCGAGCTGCACGTGTGGCTGCGCAACCCGCTGCCGGCCGAGCCGGTGCGCCCGGCGCTGCCCGGGTCCCGGTCGGGGCTCGTCGGCCTCGCCGAACGCGTCACCCTGGCGGGCGGCCGGCTGCGGCACGGCCCCCGGCGGACGGAGCACGCCACGCACCCGGAGCAGGTCGGGTTTCATCTGGAGGCGTGGTTGCCGTGGCGGGTGTGATCCGGGTCGTGGTCGTCGACGACGACGCCCTCGTCAGGGCGGGGCTGGCGATGGTCCTCGGCGGCGACCCCGACCTCGAGCTCGTCGGTGAGGCCGGCGACGGCGCGGCGGCCGTGCGGGTCGTCCGGGCGAGCCGGCCCGACGTGGTGCTCATGGACATCCGGATGCCGCGGATGGACGGGCTCGCCGCCCTCGAGGCGTTGCGGGCCGAGGGGACGCCGGGGGCCGTGGTGGTACTGACCACGTTCGACACCGACGAGCACGTGCTGCGGGCGCTGCGGCTCGGCGCGCACGGGTTCCTGCTCAAGGACACCCCGCCGCTGGCCATCCTCGACGCGGTCCGGCGGGTCGCGGCCGGTGAGCAGATGCTGTCGCCGTCGGTGGTGCGGCGGCTCGTCGAGCACGTGGTCCGCGACGAGACCGCCGACCGGCGCGCCGCAGCGGAGCAGACCCTGGCGGTCCTGACGCCCGCCGAGCGGAAGGTCGCCGACGCCGTCGCCGAGGGCCGGTCCAACGCCGAGATCAGCGCGGCGCTGCTGATGAGCGTGGCCACCGTGAAGACGTACGTGTCGCGGATCCTCGGCAAGCTCGGCTGCACCAACCGCGTCCAGGTCGCGATCATGGTGCATGAGAGCAGGACCGCCTGAGGCGGCCTCAGCGGCGGTGGTACCGGTCCGCGATGAAGCCCGGAGCCTGCGGCTCGGCGGGCACCGGGGCCGCGGGCAGGCCGGGAGCCGTGTTGGCCCCGAAGCCGCGCCGCAGCGAGCGCACCTGCTCCTCCATGGCCGGCACGCTGGTGCGCGCCTGCCGTTCGACGGCCAGCTCCACGAGGCGGCTGTTGAAGAACGTGCGCAGCCAGTACACGACGGCGACACTGCGCGGCACGAAGACCTTGCGGCGGCGGTGCTCGATGCCCGCCACGAACGCCGCCGCGCAGCGCTGCACCGACGTCGTCGAGCCCAGCGGCGGTGGCAGCCTCTTCAGGGTCTCGCGGAACGCGGGCAGGTCGTCCTGGGCGTCGCGGACGAGGTCGGTGTCGACCCACGACGGGTGCGCGGTGCCGACCCGGACCCCGTGGTGGGCGACCTCCAGGCGCAGCGCGTTGCCGAAGTGCTCCACGCCGGCCTTCGAGGCGCAGTACGGCGCCATGCCCGGCAGCGCGGCGAACGACGCGGCGGACGCGACGATGAGCAGATAGCCGCGCGACGCGATGAGATGCGGCATGACCGCCGCGGCCGTCCGCATGACGCCGACGAGATTGACCTCGACGGTCCGTACCAGAGCCTCGACGTCACCGCTGGCGACGGTCCCGCGGCTGGCGACGCCCGCGTTGGCGACGACCGCGTCGAGCCGGCCGTGGGCGGCGACGGCGCCCTCCACGGCGGCTGCGAGACTGGTCTGGTCGGTGACGTCGCAGAGGAACCAGGGCGCGTCGAGGTCGGCGGCGACGGCGGCGAGACGGTCTGGCTCGAGACCGGCGAGGACCACCTTGGCGCCGCGGGCCGCGGCGAGGCGGGCGGTGTGCTCCCCGATCCCGCGCGCCGCCCCGGTGACGAGCACCACCTGGCCGGACAAGCTGTGCTGCACCGTGTGCCCCTCCCGTCGGCGGTACCGTTCAGTACCAGGCAAACTAACACCCACCGACATTCTGGCGAAAGGCCAAGGCAGGCGCATGACGAGCACGAGAACCGCCGAGGAGGTCCGCGAGGCGCTGACCGGCGGCCTGGCGGCGGCGATCGCCGACAAGGGCTACGCGGCGACCACGATCGCCGACGTGGTCATGCACGCGAGAGTGTCGAAGCGCACGTTCTACGAGCACTTCACCGACAAGGAGTCGTGCCTCATGGCGCTGTACGAGCAGGGCTGCGGCTACCTGCTCGCCGTCGTGCGCAGCGCCGCCACGCGGGGCGACGGCTGGAAGGCGATGGTCAACGACGGGGTGACCGCCTACCTCAACGCGCTGGAGAGCATGCCGGCGGTGACCCGCACCCTGCTGGTGGAGATCCAGGCGGCCGGCCCGAAGGCCTACCGGCTGCGCCAGCAGATGCAGCGCCGGTTCGCCGATACGCTGGTAGAGGTGGTCGATGCGGCCCGCGCCGCGGACCCGGCCATCCCGAAGCTGTCACCGCTGCTGGCGATCGCCCTGGTGGGAGGGGTGCACGAGATGATGCTGCAGGTCTCCGACCCGTACACGGGCGCCGGGGAGTCCTTCACGTCCCTGGCCCCGGCCGTCGACGAGCTGGTCTACGCGATCCTCACGAATCCCTGGTCCGCCGGGATGGAATGATCGAGCGGACCATTGGGTTGCTTCGTTGCACATGCTTTTGCTTCGTTGCACATGCTTTTTGAGGAGGCTGCGTTCCGGTGCTCAACCCCAGCGAGCTCTACACGCTCACCGAGGACCTGCCGGCCGTCGACCGGCCGGTGCTCGTGCATGCGCTGACGGGCTTCGTCGACGCCGGCAACGCGAGCCGCCTCGCCCGTGAGCACCTGCTGACGGTCGGGTCGCCGCGCACCCTCGCGACGTTCGACCTCGACCAGCTCTACGACTACCGCAGCCGGCGCCCGGCGATGCTGTTCGTCGAGGACCACTGGGAGCACTACGAGCAGCCGCGCCTGCTGCTGCGCGTCCTGCGCGACGCGACCGGCACCGAGTTCCTCCTGCTCGACGGCCCGGAGCCGGACCTGCAGTGGGAGCGGTTCACCGCCGCGGTCATCGAGCTGATCGAGCGCTTCGACGTGCGGGCGACCGTCGGCCTGACCGCGATCCCCATGGCGGTCCCCCACACCCGCCCGACCGGCGTCACCGCGCACGGCACGAGCCGTGACCTGATCGCCGGGTTCGAGCCGTGGCTGCAGCGCGTCCAGGTGCCGGGCAGCGTCGGCAACCTCCTGGAGTTCCGCATCGGCCAGCAGGACCGCGACGCGTTCGGCTTCGCCGTGCACGTGCCGCACTACGTCGCGCAGGCGGAGTTCCCGTCGGCGGCGGAGAAACTGCTCACCTGCGTCTCCGAGGCGACCGGGCTGCAGCTGCCGACCGAGGAGCTGCACGCCGCCGCCGAGACCGTGCGCTCCGAGATCGACGTGCAGATCGCGCAGGCCGACGAGGCGGCCTCGCTGGTGCGCGCCCTGGAGGAGCAGTATGACGCGTACACCCGCGGCCGCCAGGGCCCGAACCTTCTCGCCGACTCCCCCTCGCCACTGCCGACCGCCGACGAGATCGGCGCCGAGCTGGAACGCTTCCTCGCCGAACAGACCCGCAACGACGAAAACCCGTAGGCCGGCCCCCGCAAGTGGTGGGTCCGTCACCCAGCGAACAGGGCGATGCCGCGCCTCACGCCCTGGTGAGACGGCCCGAACTACACGCAGTCACGACGCTGGAGATCAATTTCTCTGGCGATGCTAGAGTGCGGTAAAGCGGCGCCCAGCACACCCGAGCAGCCGCTGCGCCTACTCGCTCAGGGCTCGGCCCGTGCGGGTCAGCTGTGCGGACGCGGACCTGTATGGACGCGCGCCACACGAACAGTCGCGTCGCCCCTGCGCACACGAGCGGACGCCTCGCCCAGAGCTCAGGCAGCCCGTTCGTCCCGTTCGGCTCGTCCCGTTCGGCGCCGAGCTGGTCGGCGGTCGGTAGCGGCAAGGCGGACGCGGGCCACGCGGGCGGGCGTTGTGCGGACGGGCGCGCCACGCGGACGGGCGCGCCACGCGGACGGGCGCGCCACGCGGACGGGCGCGCCACGCGGACGGGCGCGCCGGACCCTGCACAGCGGACGGGCCCGCCACAGCAGTCGCATCGCCCGGGGGCTCAGGCCGTGCGGGCCGGCTGCGCGGACGTGGACGGTGCGCCACACGAACGGCGGCGGCTGCCCCTGCACACCACGAGTTGGTCGCCTCGCCCGAAGGCTCGGGCGGCGTTGTGCGGACGCGGACTGTGCGGACTGGCGCGGCACACGAACGGGCGCGTCGCCCCCGCACACCACGAGTGGTCGCCTCGCCCGAAGGCTCAGCCCGCGCGGACGCGCGGGCCGTGGCACGGGCGGGCGGGGGTCAGAAGGTCTCGCCGGTCAGGCGTTCGTAGACCTCGACGTAGCGGGCGCGGGTGCGGTCCACGACGTCGGCGGGGATCTCCGGGCCAGGGGCGGTCTGGTCCCAGCCGGTGCTGCGGGACCAGTCCCGCACCGACTGCTTGTCGAAGGAGTGCTGGACGCGGCCCGGCTCCCACTCGTCGAGGGGCCAGAAGCGCGACGAGTCCGGGGTGAGGACCTCGTCGGCGAGGACGATGGTGCCGTCGGGGGTGAGGCCGAACTCGAGCTTCGTGTCCGCGACGATGATGCCGCGCGCGGCGGCGACGTCCCGGCCGCGGGCGTAGACGCGCAGCGTCAGGTCGCGCAGCTCCTCCGCGAGCTCCTTGCCGATCTGCTCGACGACCTCGTCGAACGTGACGAACTCGTCGTGCTCGCCGACGGCGGCCTTGGTCGTCGGGGTGAAGATCGGGGTGTCGAGCGGGGAGGACTCGACGAGGCCCGGCGGGAGCGTGATGCCGCTGACGATGCCGTTGCGGTTGTACTCCTTGAGGCCGAGCCCGGTCAGGTAGCCGCGGGCGATGCACTCCACCTGCACCATGTCGAGGCGCTTGCAGCGGATGGCCCGGCCGGCGAACTCGGCGGGCACGTCCATCGCGGACAGCACATGGTTGGGCACGAGGTCGGCGAGCTGCTCGAACCACCACAGGGACAGGCGGGTGAGGACCGCGCCCTTGTCGGGGATCGGGGTCGGCAGGACCACGTCGTAGACCGAGATGCGGTCGGAGGCGACCAGGATCAGGTCGTCGCCGTCGAGATACACGTCGCGGACCTTGCCGGAATGCAACAGCTTCACGCCCGCCACCCTAACGTTTAGACTCCCTTCAATCTCAGGGGTACGGCGGCCCCGTAACGACAGGGAGCCGCCATGCCGCACACCCGCCGCCAGGTCATCGCCACCGGTCTCCTCGGCACCGGTGCCGTCCTGCTGAGCCCCGCACGGGCGCACGCCGCCGTCACCACCGTCGATCTCGTCGTCTTCGGGGCCACGCCCGGCGGGCTGGCGGCGGCGATCCAGTTCCGCAGGTCGGGCGGCACCGCCGTCGTGGTCGAGCCGGGCACGCACGTCGGCGGGATGACCACCGCCGGCCTCGGCGCCACCGACACCGGCAACACCGCGGCGATCGGCGGGCTGTCGCACGAGTTCTACCGGCGGGTGTACGGCAAGTACAACGGCACCCCGGTCACCGCCACGTCGCCGGCGCGCTTCAAGTTCGAGCCGCACGTCGCCGCCGCCGTGTTCGCCGACATGCTGGCCGAGGCGGGGGTGCCGGTCCACACCGGCCGCAGGCTGCAGACGGTCACCAGGAGCGGCAACCGGATCACCGAGCTGGCCACCGCGGACGGCGGCGTCTACCGGGGGCTGATGTTCGTCGATGCGTCGTACGAGGGTGACCTGATGGCGAAGGCGGGGGTCGCCACGACGATCGGCCGGGAGGACAACGCCCAGTACGGCGAGAGCATCAACGGCGTCCAGCTGCGCGACAAGCACCAGTTCACCAAGCCGGTCGACCCGTACGTGACGCCGGGGAGCCCGGGCAGCGGTCTGCTGCCGGGCGTCCAGGCCGCGACCCTCGCGCCCAACGGCACCGCCGACGGGAGGATCCAGGCGTACAACTTCCGGATGTGCCTGACGAAGGCGGCGAACCGCCTTCCGTGGACGATGCCGGCAGGCTACGACGCCGGCCGGTACGCGTTGCTGCTGCGGTACATCGAGGCGGGTTACACGGGCCCGTTCTTCAACACGATCGACGTCGGCGGCGGCAAGACCGACTCGAACAACGACGGCGCGTTCTCCACCGACGACATCGGCATGAACTACGCGTATCCGACGGCGAGCGACGCGCAGCGGGACACGATCGTCGCCGAGCACCGAACCTACCAGCAGGGCCTCATGTGGTTCCTGAGCAACGACTCGAGGGTCCCGGCGGCCGTCCGCGCCGCCACCGCGAGCTGGGGGCCCGCCCCGGACGAGTTCGCCGCCTCCGGTTTCTGGCCGCCGATGCTGTACGTGCGGGAGGCCCGCCGCATGGTGAGCGCCTACGTGATGACGGAGCACAACTGCCGGGGCTCGGCGACCGTCGCGGACTCCGTCGGCCTGGCCAGCTACACGATGGACTCGCACAACTGCCAGCGGCTGGTCGTCGGCGGGGTGGCGAAGAACGAGGGCGACGTGCAGGTCGGGGTTCCCGGCCCGTACCAGGTGAGCTACCGCTCGATCGTGCCGGTCGAGGCGCAGTGCGCGAACCTGCTGGTCCCGGTCTGCCTGTCGGCGAGCCACATCGCGTACGGCTCGATCCGGATGGAGCCGGTGTTCATGGTGCTGGGCCAGTCGGCGGCGGTGGCGGCGCGGCTGGCGATCACCGGCGGCACGCCCGTGCAGCGGGTCAGCGTGACGACCCTGCAGGGGTTGCTCCGCGACCTGGGCCAGCGGATTGACATTTCGGGCAATTCGGAAATTATTATCGACAGCCGCGGTGGTGGGGTGACGCGGGCCGGGACGTGGCTGTCGAGCACGTCGATCGGCGGCTACTACGGCAGCGACTACGAGCACGACAACAACACGGCGAAGGGCGTGAACCGGTTGCGGTTCACGCCCTCGCTGCCCGCCGCGGGCGCGTGGACGGTGCAGCTGCGCTGGACCGCGCACGAGAACCGGGCCAGCAACGTGCCGGTCGACGTGGTGCACTCGGGCGGGCTGAGCACGTTCAGCGTCGACCAGCGCGCGTCCGGCGGGCAGTGGGTGGCGCTCGGCACGTTCCAGTTCACGGCCGGCAGCGCCGGCTCGGTGCTGATCCGCACCGAGCAGACGAACGGTTACGTGGTCGCCGACGCGGCCAGGTTCGTCAGAGCGTAAGGACGGGCGCCGCCCGGTCAGGCCCCGATGGCGGGCCTGGCCAGGGCGGTCGCCAGCAACACGTCCAGCAGCGCCGGGTAGTCCAGGCCCGCCACCCGGAACATCTGCGGGTACTGCGACACGGCCGTGAACCCGGGGAACGTGTTGACCTCGTTGATGACCGGCTCGGTGCCGTACCGCAGGAAGAAGTCGACCCGCAGCAGCCCCCGGCACTCCAGGGAGCGGAACGTGCGCACGGCGAGGTCCTGCAGCTGCTCGATGATCGCCGGCTCCAGCTTCGCCGGGATGTCGAAGATGGTGGTCGGGTCGAGGTACTTGGCCTCGTAGTCGAAGAACTCGTGCTTGTCCGGGAAGCTGATCTCCAGGGGCGGCCCGACCTGCAGCGAGCCGTCGGGGTGCTCCAGGACGCCGAGGTCGACCTCGCGCCCGTGCACCATCTCCTCGACGAGGACCTTGGCGTCGCTGGCCCGCGCCTCCGCGAGGGCCTCGTCCAGCGCGGCCCAGTCGTCGACCTTGGACACGCCGAGGCTGGACCCGGCCCGGGACGGTTTCACGAAGACGGGCAGGCCCAGCCGCTCGCGTTCGTCCAGCGAAAGCGTGCCGACGCCGCCGCGCAGGACGACGCCGTCGGCGACGGGCAGCCCGTCGGCGACGAGGAGCCGCTTGGTGAACTCCTTGTCCATGCCGGCGGCGCTGGCGAAGACGCCGCTGCCCACGTACGGCAGGCGGACCATCTCCAGCACGGACTGGATGGTGCCGTCCTCGCCGTAGGGCCCGTGGATGGCGGGGAACACGACGTCGCAGCCGCGCATGGCGCCGATCGCCTCGGCGAGGCTGGCCAGGGCCGGCACGTCGGTCTCCTTGGTCAGCGCCAGGAGCCCTTCGAGGTCGAGGGCCTCCGGGGAGTCGGCGTCGCGGCCGAAGACCCATGTGCCGCTGGGCGTGATCCGCACCGGCACCACCTCGTAGCGGGTCCGGTCGAGGAACCGCACGATGCTCAGCGCCGACTTGCACGAGACCTCGTGCTCGCCGCTGCGCCCTCCGAAGACGACGGCGACGCGGGTGCGACGATCAGCCATGCGGTGACTCCTTACCGGTGTACCTTCGCGGAACGCGGGCGCCGATGCCCGTCAAGATCTCGTGCGGGTTGGTGCCCGCCCACGCCGCCCACTCTTCCACGGTCGGCTCGGCACCGTCGCCCGGCCCGAACAGCACGATCTCGTCACCGAGGGCGACGTCGAGGTCACCGGCGTCGACGACGAACTGGTCCATGGCGACCCGCCCGGCGATCGGGCACCGCCGGTCGCCGACGGCCACCGCGCCCCGGTTGCTCAGCTGCCGCGGCACCCCGTCGGCGTATCCGGCGGGGACCAGCACCATCGTCGTGTCGCGGTCCGTCACGTACTGGTGCAGGTAGGACACGCCGGTGCCGGGCGGGACGCGTTTGACGTTGACGGCGTGCGCCTTGAACGTCATCGCCCGCCGCAGCCCGGCGACGACCCCTTCGATCGGCTCGACGCCGTAGACCGCGAGCCCGGCCCGGACCAGGTCGTAGTGGCTGGCGGGCACGTCGACGATCCCGGCGGAGTTGGCGAGGTGCCGCAGCGGCGGCTCCAGGCCGGCCTTCGCAGCGATCGCGAGAGCGTCCTCGAAGCGCTCGATCTGCAGTGCCACGGACGGGTTGCCCGGGTCGTCGGCGGAGGCGAGGTGCGACCAGATCCCGCGGACCATGATCACACCGGCGCGCTCCAGGTCGGCGGCCCGCGCGACCAGGGAGGGCCAGTCGGACCAGGCGACGCCGTTGCGGGTGAGGCCGGTGTCGACCTTGAGGTGGACGGCCGCGCCGGGCGCCATCGCCTCCAGGTGCTGCGGCGTCGACACCGACAGGTCCACGTCGTGCCGGACGGCCCACGCGAAGTCGTCGCCGGTGCCATACAGCCAGGCGAGGACCGGCGCGGTGATCCCCGCGTCGCGCAGCTGCCGGGCCTCGGTGATCGAGGTGACGCCGAGCCAGGTGGCGCCGGCGGCGAGGACGGTGCGGGCGACCGGTAGCACTCCGTGACCGAACGCGTCGGCCTTGACGACCGCCATGGTCTCGGCGCGGGGGGCGGCCAGACCGGCCAGGAGCCGCGTGTTGTGCGCCACGGCGTCGAGATCGACGACCGCCTCTGCCATCGGTTGCACCTGCCACCCCCTCGTCCCGCCGATCATAGTGGTCACCGTGCGTCACAGCGGTGTCGGTTAACCGGCACGGTACAGCCGGACGGACAGTCCGCCGGCGATCAGGAACGTGCCGGCGAGGACCGCCAGGTGCAGCGGGCTCGGGACGTCGCCGACCCACGCGGCCTGGACCGCCTGGCGGAACGCGCCGAGCGGGGTGAAGTCGCCGATGCGGCGCAGCACCGACGGCATGACCTCGACCGGCACGTACAGGCCGGCGAAGAACGCCGACGGGAACCACAGGGCGAGGGCCCAGCCGGTCGCGGCCTTCGCCGTGCTCGCGGCGGACGCGATCAGCAGCCCGACCGGGAAGAGCCCGAGGACGCCGAGGACGAGCACGGGCAGGACCAGCGTGAGGTCGGGCAGCCGCATGTCCATCAGTGTCACGCCGACGAGCAGGGTCAGCAGGGTGGAGACGAGCACGACGCCGCTGTTCATGAGCAGCTGCGCGCCGAGCATCGCCGACGGTTTGACGGGCGTCGTCGCGAAGCGGCGCAGGATGCCCTTCTCCCGGTACGAGGTGAGCACCGTCGGCAGCATGAAGAACGCGATCATCGCCATGGCCACCATGACCGACATCGACGGGATGTAGGTGTCGATGCCGCGGTGCCCGCCGAAGTTGGGGTCGGGCCGCCGGACACTGGGTGCCCAGCCGAAGACGAGCAGCAGCGCGACCGGCAGCAGGACGGTGAACAACGGCGGCGCCACCTCCCGGAGCATGAGCCGGGTCTCGACGATCGTGAGGCGGGTCAGGGTACGCATGATCAGACCTCCGGAGCGGACGACGTGAGGGCGACGAAGGCGGATTCGAGCGAGTCGGCGCCGCCCCGCAGCGCGACGGGGGTGTCGACGGCGACCGTGCGGCCGGCGTGGATGACCGCGATCCGGTCGCACAGGCGCGAGGCCTCGTCCATGAAGTGGGTGACGAGCAGCACGGTGACGCCGCGGTCGCGGATGCCCTCGATGAGCTTCCACGTCTCGCGGCGGGCGTGCGGGTCGAGGCCGGTGGTGAGCTCGTCGAGGACCGCGACCTCAGGGTTGCCGATCAGCGACAGCGCGATCGACACCCGCTGCTTCTGCCCGCCGGACAGCTGCTTGTACTGCTGCCGGGCGTGCTCCGCGAGGCCGAGCGAGGCGAGCACGGCGGAAACGGAGGCCGGCTCGCGGTAGAAGGAGGCGAACAGCTCCAGGGCCTCGCCGACCCGGATCCGGTCGGGCAGCTGCGACTCCTGCAGCTGCACGCCGAGCCGCTCGCGCAGCGCCGGGTCGCCGGGGTCGAGGCCGAGGACCCGCACGGTGCCGCCGTCGGCGGTCCGCAACCCCTCGATGATCTCCACGGTGGTGGTCTTGCCGGCGCCGTTGCGGCCGATGACGCCGAAGATCTCGCCGCGCTCGACGGAGAAGGTCACGTCGCTGACCGCCTGCCGGTCGCCGTAGCGCTTCTGCAACTGGTGGACGTCGATGACTGTCATGCCATCGATCCTGCGAGATCCGGGGAGCGGGCAGAATGAGGCTGGACGCCGGACCGGGGTGGGGTTAAGTGCACCCCATGGACGGCGGTCAGGGCCGATGTGCGGGCCCGGCCGGATCAAGAGACTGAGAAGCATGACCTGGTTGAGGGGTGTGTACCGCAGCGGCGTCCTGCTGGGCGTCGCGGTCGTCGTGTTCGCGCAGCTGCTGCTGTCGCTGGTGCTGCTGCTGCCCGGCGTGCTGCTCGGCCTGGTGTTCCTGATCCCGCCGCCGGTGCTGTACGGGCGCCGCCTCACCAACCGCTGGCGGGCGATGTTCGAGGACTGGACGGGCCGCCCGGTGCCGGCGCCCTACCTGCCGCCGCCGGCGGACCCGCAGCCGGACGAGGACGGCATGTACCGGCACGACGCCACCCTGTACAAGAGGCCGTTCTTCCCCAGGTTCTTCCACCGCCTCGACTGGGTGATGAAGGACCCGGCGACGAAGCGGGACATGACGTGGCAGCTGTGGTTCCCGCTCCTGGTCCTCGCCGTCGTGCCGCTGGGCGTCGTCGCGGCCCCGGTGACGGTCCGCGCCGTCGCGTCGTGGTCGGCGTGGCTGCTCACCCCGATGGACCCGGCCCGCGCCGCCCGCCGCGCGCAGCGCGAGAAGTGCACCCAGCGGGTCCTGCTCGCCTGGGCGCGGGCCGGGCTGCTGGTCTGCTGCGCCGCCCTGGAGGTGGTGCTGTTCGCGTTCACCCTCGCCTGCTTCACCCTCGGCTTCGGCATCGGTCTCATCTTCCTCATCCCGGTCGCCGTGTCGCACTACCGCTGGCTGGCCAACCTCCGCCGGCACTTCGCGAGCTGGAGCGGGGTGCGCATCGACCGGCCGTACACGCCGGAGCTGCTGCCGAAGCGGCGCCCCGACGGGATGCTGCAGGTGCAGAACAACCTGTACAAGTCCGAGGCGATGGCGTCGTTCAACGCCCGCTGGCTGTGGACGTGGCACGACGTCGCGTCGTGGCGGGACCTGGTGTGGCTGGCCGTCGACCCGGTCGTCACGGTCGCGCTGCTCGGCGCGCCGGTCGCCGCCGCCGTCTACGGCGCGTTCGGTCTCGCCCTGCCGTGGCTGTGGACGACGCTGTTCGACGCGGAGTTCTCCGCCTGGTACGGCGCCGCCGACGGCAACCGGACCGCCGGGCTGGTCCTCGGTGTCGCGCTCGTCGCCGCGGGGCTCGCGGTCGCGGAGCAGCTCGTCGGCGTGCACGCCCGGTGGACGGCGCTGCTGCTGCGCCCGACGAGGGAGGCGGCGCTGCGGCTGCGGGTGGAGCAGCTGACCCGCAGCCGCGCCGACGCCGTCGACGCGCAGGCCGCCGAGGTCCGCCGCATCGAGCGGGACCTGCACGACGGCGCGCAGGCCAGGCTGATCGCGGTCGGGCTCACGCTGGGCGCGATCGAGCGGCTCATGGACACCGACCCGGCCGCCGCGAAGCTGCTCGTCAAGCAGACGAAGGAGACCGCGGCGGCGGCGCTGACGGAGCTGCGGGACCTGGTCCGCGGCATCCACCCGCCGGTGCTGTCCGAGCGTGGGCTCGCCGACGCGGTCCGCGCCCTCGCCCTCGACACGGCCGCGGACGTCGCCGTCACCGGGACGCTCGCCGGGCGGCCGCCGGCGCCGGTGGAGTCGGCCGCCTACTTCGCGGTCAGCGAGCTGATCGCGAACGCGACCCGGCACGGCGGCGCCGCGACGGTCACCGTCGACCTGGAGCACGCCGGAGGGCTGCTGCGGTGCACGGTCGCCGACGACGGCACCGGCGGCGCGGACCCGTCGCGGGGCACCGGCCTGCGCGGCATCGAACGGCGGTTGGGTACCTTCGACGGGACCCTGACCCTGAGCAGCCCGCCGGGCGGGCCGACCGTCGCGACGCTGGAGCTGCCGTGCGTGTTGTCCTCGCCGAAGACCTCTACCTCCTGAGGGACGGCATGGTGCTGCTGCTGCGCAGCCACGGCTTCGAGGTCGTCGCCGCCGTCGACACCGGCCCCACCCTGCTCGCCGCGCTGCTGGAGCACCGCCCCGACGTCGCCGTCGTCGACGTGCGGCTCCCGCCGAGCTTCACCGACGAGGGCCTGCAGGCCGCGCTGGCCGCCCGCCGGGAGGTGCCGGGCCTGCCGGTCCTCGTGCTGTCGCAGCACGTCGAGCAGCTGTACGCCCGGGAGCTCCTCGCCGACGGCACCGGCGCCGTCGGTTACCTGCTGAAGGACCGGGTGTTCAACGCCGACCAGTTCGTCGACGCGGTCCGCGCGGTGGCGGCCGGTGGGACCGTCATGGACCCGACCGTCATCGCGAAGCTGGTGGCGAAGCCGGCCGCGACGGGCACGCTCACGCCGCGGGAGCGGGAGGTGCTGACGCTGATGGCGGAGGGCCGCTCCAACGCCGCGATCGGCAAGCAGCTGTTCCTGTCCGACAGCGCCGTCGGCAAACACATCGCGAGCATCTTCGGCAAGCTCGACCTGCCCGTCTCCGACGACGACAACCGCCGGGTCCTAGCGGTCCTGGCTCACCTGCAGGGCCTCTGACACGAACGACGCGTGGTCGCGGATGTAGTCGGCGTTGTCGTAGTAGTGCGACGCGAAGACCAGCAGCGCCGCGTCCGGCGAGTAGCGGTACTGCGTCGCCCACGTCATCGGCGGCAGGTACAGGCCGGTCGCGGGACTGTCGAGGAGGAACTCCTGGCGGGACACCCCGTCGTCGGCGACGACGCTGCACCGCCCGCGCACGCAGATCAGGAACTGGTGGCACTCGCGGTGCGCGTGCTGGCCGCGGACCTTCTCGTTGGGCACGTCGAAGACGATGAAGTACCGCCGCACGGGGAACGGGATGTCCCGCTCGAACTCCCCCACCGACAGGTCGCCGCGCAGGTCCCGCACGTAGTCGAGCCGGTGCACGGTCACCCCGCGCACCGACGTGGCGTTCACCCGCTCGCCCAGCCGGGTCTCGTGCGGCTGGGCCTGCGACGGCACCGGCGCCGCGTCGACGTATCCGGTCAGCCGGGCGGGGTTGCCCACGACGATTGCGTACGGCGGCACGGACCGGGTGACGACCGCGCCGGCGCCGACCATCGCGTGCCGGCCGATCGTCACCCCGGGCAGGATCGTGGCGTTCGCGCCGATCGACGCGCCGGCCGCGACCGTCGTGCGGGCGAACGCCTCCGGGTACCGGCGGCTGCGCGGCATCCGGTCGTTGGTGAACGTGACGTTGGGCCCGACGAACACGTCGTCCTCCAGGGTCACGCCGTCCCACAGCTGCACGCCGCACTTGACGGTGACCCGGTCGCCGACGACGACGTCGTTCTCGACGAACACCCCGTCGCAGACGTTGCAGTCCGCGCCGATGCGCGCGCCCGGCAGTACATGGGCGAACGCCCAGATCCGGGTGCCCGCGCCGACGGCGGTGCTCTCGCACAGGGCGTTGGGATGGGTGTAGAACGACATCAGCGCCGGCCTCCCCGCAGGAGCGTGGTGGTGCGCCGGCCCGCGTAGTGCAGCTCGCGCGCGGCGACGGCGAGGGGGCGGCGTTTCGTGTTCTCGTAGCCGCGCCACGCGTAGGAGCCGACGACGCCGAGGCCGAGGGCGTTCATGCCGCCGAAGAACAGCACGACGAGGACCGTCGCGGCGTAGCCGGGCACGTCGAACAGGCCGGCGAGGCGGGCGGACAGGACGACCGCGCCGAGGGTCAGCGACACGAGCAGCCCGACGATCCCGGACGTCATCAGCAGCCGCACCGGCAGGTCGGTGAACGCGAAGACGCTGTCCATCAGGTACGTGACCTTCTTGCGCAGCGTCCAGCCGGAGCCGCCGGCGGCGCGGGGGCGCCGGGTGTAGGCGACCTGTTTGCGCCGGAACCCGAGCCAGAACAGCAGCGCGACCAGCGACGTGTTCGCCTCCTCGCAGGCGAGGAGGCAGTCGCGGAACGCCCGGTTGCAGCCGAACATGTCGACGCCGCCGCTGGGCATGTCCCGCACGACGACCCGCCGGTACACGCCCCAGAACAGTCTGGCCGCGACCCGCTGGCCGAGGGGGTCGGCGCGGCCCTCGCGGGTGCCGACGACGACGTCGTGCTCGTCGGCGGCGAGGGTCCGGAAGAACTCCAGCGCGAGCTCCGGCGGCTCCTGCAGGTCGGCGGCCATGACGGCGAAGTAGTCGCCGGTCGCGTGCTGCAGCCCGACCCGGATCGCGGCGAACGACCCGAAGTTGCGCGACAGCAGCACCAGCCGCGCCGGGAAGTGCCGGGCGGGCAGCAGCGCCTGCAGCAGCTCCGCGGACCGGTCGGGGCTGCCGTCGACGACGAACACCGCCTCGAGCCGGCCGTCGAGCTGGTCGTGCAGGTCACCGACGGCGGCGAGGAGGTCATGGATGGTGTCCTCGTTGCGGTACACGGGGACGATCAGGGAGTACAAGACGCTCAGCCCTTTCCGAACGCCGTGACGGCGGCGGCGATGTCGTCCACCCGGGCCGGGTCGAGCCTGGGGTCGAGCGCGGGGTGGCACGGCAGGCTCAGCACCTCGGCGCAGAGCCGTTCGGTGACCGGCAGGCGGCGGCCGGCGAACCTGCCGCCGTGCACCAGCTGCCGGTGGTCGGGCAGCGGGTAGTGCACGTCGTGGGGCACGCCGCGGGCGCGCAGGTGCGCCGACAGCGCGTCCCGGTCGGTGCAGCGCAGCACGTACAGGTGGCCGACGTGGCCGGGCGCCTCGACGTCGGGCAGCGTCACCTTCGGGTGCCGGATCGCGTCGCGGTAGCGGGCGGCGACGGCGACCCGGGCGGCGTTCCACCCGTCGAGGTGCGGCAGCTTCACCGACAGCAGCGCCGCCTGCAGCTCGTCCAGGCGGCTGTTGCGGGCCTGGCCGGTGACCTGGTGGTACTTGCGGTCCCAGCCGTACTGCCGCAGCCGCCGCACCCGGGCCGCGACCTCGGCGGAGCCGGTGACGACGGCGCCGGCGTCGCCGAGCGCGCCGAGGTTCTTCGTCGGGTAGAAGCTGAACGCGGCCGCGTCGCCCCACGCCCCGGCCCTGCGGACACCGGAGGGGCCGTCGCCTGACGCGCCGTGCGCCTGGGCGCAGTCCTCGACGACGGCGGCGCCGTGCCGGTCCGCGACCGCGCGGAGCGCGGGCATGTCGGCGAGCCGCCCGTACAGGTGCGTGACGAGGACCGCGTCGAAGCGCTCCCGGTCCAGCAGCGCCGGGTCGAGGGTGGCGGTGTCGACGTCGACGTCGACGTGGACGGGTTCGGCGCCGAGGGCGAGGACGGCGGTGGTGCCGTAGCCGCCGGCGTTCGCGGCGAGGGCGACCCGGTCGCCGGGGCCGACCCCGACTCCGGCGAGGGCGAGCTCGATCGCGTCGGTGCCGTTGCCGACGCCGACGGCGTGCCCGGTCCCGCAGTAGGCGGCGAACGCCTCCTCGAACGCGGCGACCTCCCGGCCGAGGACGTACCAGCCGCTGCCGACGACCCGGCGCACGGCCGCGGTGAGGTCGTCGGTCAGGTCGGCGTGCAACGCCAGAAGATCGTTCATCGCACCTCATAGACGGTGATCTGCCCGGCGGTGAACCGGGGTTCGGCGGTGCCGCCGGCGGCACGCAGGTCGCCGACCGGTCCTGCGGTCGCGTCGGCGACGAGCCAGCGGACGTGGTACCGGTCGCGGAGCACGCCGACCGTGCCGGGGCCGGGATTGGTGAACGCGGCGTCGTTGGCGGCGAGCCGGCCGGGGTCCCAGAAGTCGGCGAACCACGGCGGCACCCCGTCGGCGGCGGCCCGCTCGTACGTGGTGTTGGTGAAGCCCCAGCCCTCGACGAGGACCCGGCGGCCGCTGGCGGCGGCGAGCGCGAACCGGCGGTTGTCGCACATCCCGCCCGGCGGGCGGACACCGAAGCAGTGCGCGTTGGTGGCGAGCAGGTCGCCGGGGCCGGCGTGGGCGCGCAGCCAGCGGCCGGCGGTCCAGGTGTCGTGGTCGATGGCGCTGGTCCGCCCGTCGAGGGCGACCTGGTCGCTGACGGGGACGGCGCGCCAGCCGCCGACGGCGGTGTCGGTGACGACGACGGCTGTCTGGTCGTAGGCGGACGGCAGCCCGAACCCGGCGCACAGGGCGACCGCCACGGCGGCGATCCGCCCGTCGCGGCGCACGAGCGCGGCGGCGGCGACCGCGACGGCGAGACCGGCGAGGATGACGTACGGCCGGGCCAGCTCCCACCCGAGCCGCTCACCGGTGGGCTGGACCGTGTCGTAGCGGCGCATCAGGAGCACCGCGGCGCTGCCGGCCGTCGCGGCGAGGGCGAGGATCCCGCCCTTCGCCCACGTCATCGTGCCCGCGACCGCGGCCAGCCCCACCACGGAGGCGAGCGCCAGGTACGGCCGGGCGGACACGATCAGGTAGGACTGGGACCCGCCGGGGTGGCCGAACAGCAGGACCCCGGCGACGCCGCCGGCGCCGACGGCGAGCAGCAGCAGGACCGGGGCGTCGAGGGCGCGGCGGCCGAGGACGAGGACCCCGGCCCAGATGAACAGCCAGCACAGGACGGTGACCAGGGCGGCGAGCCGGGCGTGGCCGGCGGGGGTACCGGGGCCGGTGTAGCCGGTCCAGGTGGCGGCGACGGTGACGAACCCGTTCATGGTGGCGAGGGGCCGCACGACGAGACCCTGGTTGGCGCCGCCGTCGTACAGGACGAGCTGCGCGACGACGGTGCACGCGGCGGTCAGGGCGGCGGCGAGCAGCGCCGGACGGTGCAGCCCGCGCCGGGTGACCAGCCGGACCACCACGACGAGGACCAGGGCGCCGGTGAGCAGCGGCAGGTAGGGCGACTTCGCGCCGGCGAGCCCCACGAGCAGCACCGCGAGCGGCACCATGAGCGGCACCATGAGCGGGGGGTGGGGACCCCGCCCGTCGAACAGGTCGAGCAGGACCAGGACGACGGCGGCGAACAGGAACGCGCCGAACGTCTGGGTCGGGCTGGTCCAGGCGACCATCCGGTACATGGACCCGTCCTCGTACGCGCCGAAGCCGAACCAGCCGTCGTAGTGCGGCCAGCCGTACGGGTCGGGGGCGAGGACGAGCAGGGTCACGACGGCCGCGACGGGCCCGGTCCACCAGCGGCCGGTGAGCCGCCGGGCGAGGACCGCGACGAGCAGCAGGGTGCCGGCGAGCATCGGCAGCGGGGTGAGCCGCACGAGCAGGGTCAGCGGGTCGATGCCGGTGACCCAGCTGGTCGCGGCCATCTCCGGGTAGACGAACCAGTGGTAGACGAGGGGTTCGCCGGACACCCAGGGCGCCTGCATCGGCATGTGCTGCTTCGCCTCGGCGACGAGCGCCAGGTGGAACGGGGTGTCGGCGTCGGTCGCGCCGGTGACCGGCCAGCCCAGCCCGTGCGAGCGGAACATGCGGACGCTGCGCAGGACGAGCACGGCGACGACGAGCAGCATCGACCACGCCCACAGCGCCGGGGTGCGTTCCCCGGTCCCCTTCCAGGCCCTTCGCAGCCGCGGTACGGCCAGCGACGCGCCGATCATGCCGGCGGGCCAGGCGAGCACCAGCAGCGGCTGCCCGGCGGTGCGGGCGGCGACGTAGGCGAGGACCTCGACGACGTAGCCGAGGGCGGCACCGGCGGCGACGTCGGCGACGAGCCAGCCGGACCGGCGCAGCAGCACCCGCCACAGCAGCAGGCCCGGCAGCACGACCCCGGCGGTGAGCCAGCCGGCGAACGCGAGCGTCGTGGGCAGGGGCACGCCGTAGAACCGCAGCGTGCACGCGATCCCGGCGAGCCCGACGGCGAACGGCAGCGCGGACGGCGGCGGCGCGCCGCGGAGCCGGCGGCGGCCGGCGGTCACCGGTGGCTCGCCCGGACCCGCGGCGGGTTCACGTGTCGCGTCCAGTGTCGTGCTCACTGCACCGCCCAACGGCGCCGGAGCCGGGTGGGTCGCGCCTGATCACCCGTTCGCGGCACACCTGGCGGCGGTCGCCGGGCCGGGCTCCAGCGGGTGGGCGACGCCCTGGGCGGCCACGCAGAACACGGCCGCCGAGGTGAGGAGCACGACAGCGGCGAGGCGGAGACGGTGCGGGGCGGCGGCGGTGACCGCGCCGCAGCCGGCGACGGCGAGCAGGACCAGCGGCAGCGCGAAGCGGGTCTCCGTCGCCGACGTCATCAGCGACCCGCAGACGGCCGCGGCCAGGACCGCCACGGCCCGGACGCCGGGCGTGCGGCAGGCGGCGGCGACCCCGGCGACGACGATCAGGACGATCGGGGCGGCGAGCTCGTAGCGTTCCGTGTACCCCGCGGCGCTGTACGGCGTCGACCAGGACCAGGCCAGGGCGGCGGCGACCTTCTCGACGAGGAACAGCGCCGAGCCGGGCAGGTTCCCCAGGAGGGCGGCGACCAGGCCGCCGGTCGAGTCGACGGGGTGCGCCTCGACGGCCGCCGCCATCGACGGGTCGCAGTAGAACTGCTGCGGCGCGCCGGTCGCCGGCTCGATCGTGTCGTAGCGCACGACGTAGGACGCGTACCCGGCCTGGAACCCGGCGAGGCCCGCGGTGCCCGGCGGGGTCGGGCCCGGCGAGAACCCGCGCACCGCGTTGAACAGCACCTGCGGCAGCGACCCCGCGACGAGCCCCGCCGCGGACCAGGCCGCCTGCCGCCGGTGGGTCACCACGACGATCCCGGTGAGGGCGGCGAGCGGCAGCAGGTAGGCGGGGCGCAGGTTGAACGTGACCGCCGCGGCGACGCCCGCGACGCCGAGGGACCACCGGCTGCGTTCCCGCAGGGCGAGCCAGACCGCGGTCAGGAAGGCGGCGACGGCCGGGAGGTCCATCAGCGGGTACGGCGCGAACCGGGCCGCGACGAGCCAGGTCAGCGGCGCGCACACCCACACGGCGCCGGGCCGTCCCGCGATCCTGGGCAGCAGGAAACCCCCGATGACCGCGACCAGCAGCGCGTTGAGCACGAGGACGGTGTACCGCCCGGCGCCGCCGGCCAGCTGCTCGGCCAGGGCCGCGGGCGCGTAGACGAGGCTGGTCAGCACGCCCCGGAAGTCGAGGTCGCCCTCCCGGACCAGGTCCGCGTCCGTGAACAGGGCGAGGGAGCCGTTGAAGTAGCGGGCCGCGTCGTAGACGAACCCGTCGGCCGGCCTCTGCGCCAGGGTCGCCGCCGCCGTGAGGGGCACCGCCCACCTGGTGGTGCGGTGCCGCTGCAGGTCCCGCACCACCATGAGGTTCCTAACGATCGGACGGCCCGCCGGGGAACGCGGTGCGGTACCGTGTTCGCCGCTCATGTTTGAACTTCGGTGAGGAGCAGGACCGATGGGGAACGTGGAGGACTGGGTCGTCGTCGGCCTGGACAACGGCGGCACCGCCAACAACGCGACGGTGCTCTCCCACGACGGGGCGTTCCTCGTCGACGGCCTGGTCGAGGTGCCGAGCCGGGTCCTGGAGGGGCCGGCGATCGCCGTCGAGGCCCTCGCGGGGGCGTTCGACAACATCCTCGCCGTGACCAAGATCGAGCGGGAGCGGGTCGTCGCCGTCGGCCTGGACACGCCGGGACCGGCCACCGCCGACGGGGTCATCTCCTCGAAAGGTTCGACGAACTTCTCCCAGCAGGCCTGGTGGGGCTTCGACTTCCGGGGCGCCCTCCAGGAGCGGCTCGGGCTGCCCGTCGTCTACAACAACGACGGCAACGCCGCCGCGCTCTACGCGCACCACGTGCACTTCGGCGCCGACGCGAACGCGCGGTCCTCGGTGTCCGCGATCGTCGGCACCGGCCTCGGCGGCGGTGTCATCGAGCAGGGCAACGTGATCAAGGGTGCCGCCGGCATGGCCGGGGAGCTCGGCCACGTCCACATCCCGATGCACGGCCTCCTCGAGGAGGGGCAGCCGCTGCCGTCGTGCGGGTGCGGGTTCCTCGGCGACGTGGAGAGCGTCAGCTCGCTGACCGGGATCGTGCGCAACCTGCTGCCGTACTGGCTGACCCGCTTCCCGGACCACCCGCTGCACCACGCCGACACGGTCCGGGCCGCCGCGAAGCAGGTCCGGTCCTTCGCCGAGCAGGGCGACGAGCTGGCGCTGCGCATCTTCGACCAGCAGGCGATGGGCCTGGGCCGGCTGTTCACGATCGCCGCGAACTTCACCGACCCCGACTGCTACTTCGTCGGCGGCGGTGTCGTCGAGGCCGCCCCGCACTTCCGGGAGTGGTTCCTGGCGAAGGTGCGCGAGTACACGCTGCTGCGCGAGGAGCAGGCGGCGGTCGCCACGTTCGCCCTGGTCCCCGACCGCGACATGGCCGGCGCCAGAGGCGCGGCGATCGCGGCGGCGGCCAGCCTGTAGGTCAGACCTGCTCGACCGGGGCCGGGGCGCGGGCGACGTTCTCGCCGGCCTGGGTCAGGATGCCGTGGTCGTCGCGCTGCCAGCGGCGGCCGCGGCTGTCGGTGAAGCGCAGCTCGACGTGCATGTCGGCGGACGGGGCGAGCCGGATCGTGCCGTCCTCGTTGATCCGGTCCCGCTCCACCGGCCCGTCGGTGTTCTCCTCGTCGAACCCGGCGTACACCTCGGGCTGCTCCGACGGCGGCACGATCCGCACCCGGCGGATCGCGGTCCACGCGGCGGGCGGGTCCCGGAACACGATCTCCAGGTCGTAGACGGGGGTGCCGCCGGCGTTGCGGATCGCGGCGCCGACCACGCCCCGCGTGATGATCTTCTCGAAGGTCTCGCGTTCGCTGACCGCCCACGCGCAGACCCGCTCGGCGTCGGCGCGCGCCTCGGCGAGCTGATACGCGGCGAGGAGGCCGGCGGCGCCGGCGACGGCGCTCCGGACGCCCTGCAGCACCTGGAAGGCGAGGAACACGGCACCGCCGGCGACGAGCATCGCCAGCGCCGCCACCACAAGTCCCATCACACCGGACAAATTACCCGTTCCGGGTTGCGCCGGAGCGCGCGAGGCAGAATCGGATGATGGAACTCCTCGAAGGCCGGGACGTGCCGCTGGGCCGCTACTCCGTCGTGCGGCGGACGCTGCCGAACAAGGGCCGGCGGACCGTCGGCGCGTGGTGCTTCCTCGACCACTTCGGGCCCGAGGAGGTCACCGGGCGGCCGGGGATGCGGGTCCCGCCGCACCCGCACATCGGGCTGCAGACGGTGACCTGGCTCTTCGACGGGGAGATCCGGCACCGCGACAGTCTCGGCTCCGACGAGCTGATCCGCCCCGGCCAGCTCAACATCATGACGTCGGGGCGGGGCATCGCGCACTCCGAGGACTCCCCCGCCGGCAAGCCGCCGCTGCTGCACGGGGTGCAGCTGTGGGTGGCGCTGCCCGCGGACTCCCGCGACCGGGCGGCACGCTTCGAGCACCTGGAGGATCTCCCGGTCGCGGAGGCGGCGGGGGTACGGATGACGGTCGCCGTCGGGTCCCTGGGCGGGGTCACGTCGCCGGCCGTCGTGCACAGTCCCCTGGTCGGCGCCGAGGTGCGGGTCGCTGCCCGTACACCTGCCGAGATCGCGATCGATCCGGCTTTCGAGCACGGTGTGGTGGTCACCGACGGCGGCGTGCGGGTCGAGGGGGTCGACGTCCCGCCCGGGTCGCTGCTGCACCTGCCCGAGGGGCGCGCTTCGGTGCGACTGGACGGCGACGGCCGGCTGTTCCTCATCGGCGGGGTGCCCCTCGAGGAGGACCTGGTCATGTGGTGGAACTTCGTCGCGCGCTCGCACGAGGAGATCGTGGCGGCGCGCGACGAGTGGGAGGCCGGCTCGGACCGGTTCGGGGTGGTGCCGGGCGGGCAGGAGCCGTTGCCGGCCCCCGCCCTGCCCACCACGCGGCTCCTGCCGCGGCACCGTTTCTCCTAGAGCAGCCGCCACAGGTGGTCGGCGGTGCCGTTGTCGTCGAACTGGACGACCTGCGCCGAGTTCGCCGTCGACATGCCCGACACGCCGAGCACCTTCATGCTGTGCTGCACCTGGATGCGCACCCAGCCGTCGCCGTTGTCGACGAGCCGCCACAGGTGGTCGGCGGAGCCGTTGTCCTCGTACTGCTGCACGAGCGCCGAGTTGGCCGTCGACATGTTCTGCACGGCGAGCATCTTGCCGCTGTGCTGGTTCACGATCTTGAACCAGCCGCCGCCGGCGTCGACGAGCCGCCAGTTGTGGTCGGCGGTGCCGTTGTCGTCGAACTGCACGACGTTGGCGCTGTTCGCCGTCGACATGCCGTCCACGCCGAGGACCTTCAGGCTGTTCTTGTTCTGGATCCGCTTCCAGGTGATCGGGGCGGTGCTGCCCTCGACCCGCATCTCCAGGATGCCGCCGGAGACGCCGGCCTTGAGCTGCACGAGGACCCGGATCGCGGTGGTGGTGACGCTGGTGAAGGTGACCCGGTTGAACGTGTTGACCGCCGTCCCGGCCGCCGACGCGCCGGACACCGCGACCCAGGCGCCGCCGGCGTTGCGGTACTGCACCTGCCACGACTGCGGGACCCGGCACTGGCCGGTGCCGGTGTCGTCGAACCAGTACACCGACACGGCGTTGGTGGTGATCGCGCTGGAGTAGGTGAGCTGCGCCCACTCGCTGGTGCCGAGATGGTTCCAGAACGTGAGCCGCGGGATGCTCTGGTCGGCGGAGCTGCTCGGGACCTTGCCGTCGTTGAGGGCCGCGACGGTGTCGCCGGGGTTGCAGTACGACGCGGACGGGGTGGCCGGGATGACCCAGTCGACCGCGTCGGCGCCGTCGCTGACCCGCGGGAACGTGGTGATCCTGACCCGCTGCGCGCCCATCGGCAGCAGCTGGACGGTCTCGTTGGGCTGGGTGGAGCGGGCCGGGCTCTGCTGCAGCGGCCGCACGACCCCCTCGGCGTCCGCCTGCCAGTTGGGGATCTTCCGGGCGGTGACGCTCAGCGAGATCGGCGCGCCGTCTCGGGTGAACGGGTTCGCCGCGAGGGCACCCGGCTTGCGGGTCACCGTCACCTGCGGGTTCGCCGGGTCGATGAGCAGGCCGTAGTTCCACGGTGAGTTGGCGTACACCTCGTTGGTCGGCCACGCGTCGGTGCCGCCGATGCGCTGCCAGCGCTCCGCGATCGACAGCGAGAACGTCAGCGGGCCGTTGTCGACGCTGACCGCGTTGCCGTTCTTCGCCCAGGTCCGCACGGTGGTGCGCATCGGCAGCGTGACGGTGACCTTGTCGCCGTTGTTCCAGGTCCCCTCGACGATGACGAACGAGCCCGCCTCGACGGTGCCGGTGACGACCGTGCCGTTGACCCGCACGACCGCGCCGTTGCTCCACTTGGGGATCCGCAGGTACAGCGGGAACGCCACCGCACCCGGGGTGCCCATGGTCAGCGTGATCGTGTCGCTGAACGGGTAGTCGGTGTCCTCGGTGACGGTCACGGTGGTCGCGTTGGCGCCGACCTTCGCGGTCACCTGCGAGTTGCCGTACATCGCCGCGCACAGGCCCTTGTCCCAGGTCGCGAACCACAGCTCCTGCGCGTAGTACGGCCAGCCCATGCCGTAGTTGTGCGGGCAGCAGCGGTAGTTGTGGATGCCCAGCATGTACGCCAGCATCGGGAAGTTGTTCTGGAACTGGCCCTGCGTGAGGGTCGCGTTCGTCAGCCCGATGCTGTTGGCGCAGGTGATGTAGTGGATGCCCTGCTGCGCCGGGTCGAGCGACGCGGGCAGCATGTTGAACGCGAGGTCCTCGCAGCGGTCCAGCCACACCGAGTCGCCGGTCATCCGGGCGAGCATCTGGTGGCTGTGCATGAACTCGACGATGCCGCAGGTCTCGAAGCCCTGCCGCGGGTCGGTGAAGCCGGGCCGGCAGTTCTCGTCGCCGGCGAAACCGCCGCCGGGGAAGTTGCCGTAGAGGCCCATGACCGTGTCGTAGTCGCGGTAGGTGGCGGCGGGGAACTTCGGGTCCGGGTCGAGCAGGCCGAACTGGGCCGGCTCGCGGAAGCCCTGGGCGAGGTTCACGTTGTGCCAGTTGGGGATGCCGTTGGTGTAGTCCGCGGACCCGGCGTGGATCTTGCGCACCAGGTCGAGGAGCCAGGTCTCGCCGGTACGGTTGAACAGCCAGTACACGCTGTCGATGTTGTCGCCCCAGCGCAGGGCGGCCCAGCTGCGGTTGAACACGGCGGCGGGCTGCGCGTTCTGGAACTGGAAGTACTTGCGCATGAACGTGTTGACCCGGTTGTCCGGCGTACCGTTGCGCTCGTTGTACTCCGCGTGGCTGCGGATCGCGTCCAGCAGCGGCATGTGCGGCCAGAAGTCCGGGCCGCCCTCCAGGCTCGTCCGGAGCGCGTTGGGCCCGAAGAAGCCGTCACTGCCCTGGTTGTTGATGATCCCGTCGATCCACTGGCGGGCCAGGGTCAGGATGCGGGTGTTGCCGGTGACGTAGCCGAGGTCACCGAAGCCACGCAGCCAGTAGGGCAGCTCCTCCCAGGCGCCCTTGGTCTTGTCGACCCAGCCGTTGCCATTCATCTGCAGGTAGTCGGACACCTCGGTCATCCGGCCGCAGAGCCCGTCGGCCTCGATGTTGAGCTGTGTGCGGAGCCAGCCGCGGGGCTGGACCGCGCCCGGCGGAAGTTTCAGGAAGGCGGTGGCCTTCAACGGGGCGAGGTTCGGCCAGTAATGACCTCCCCGCGCACCCGGCGTGACGGTCTTCGCCGTCCGCACCGCGGCGCTCGCGGGGCTGGCTACGGCGGTGGACAAGGCGATCGCGCCACCCGTGAGGGCGACACCGCTCGCGACGAACGTTCTGCGGTCCATGGACCGGACTCCTTTGCTCCTGGCGGGGAACATCGACGCCCGATTATGCTTTTTTACGGGTCTTTATGAAAGAACCCGTTGATTTTTGTTTACTTATCGCTTGCTGGTGTGCGGTACCAACGCTGCGCTCCGGCGGCCAGGAGCCCGAGACCACCAGCGAGCGCGGTCGCCACCGCCCACCGCCCCCAGCCCGGCCCGGCGAGGCTGCCGTTGCTGAACACGGCCGCGTCGGCGAACCCGGTCATCACCGCCAGGCACGCCCCGCCGATGGCCGTCACGATGCCGGCGACCGGTTTCCGCAGCGCCTGCAGGACCGCCGCCGCCAGGACCCCGACGCCGGTGAGCAGCGGCCACAGCCGGGCGAGCAGCTGCGTGGCGAGGTTCTCGGTGGGCGAGGTGGCCAGCCCCGCGCTGACGACGATCCACGCGACGACGACCCCACCGGCCACCGCGGCGACCAGCGCGAGCGCCACCCTCGAACGGTGCGCGAAGGCCCCGACCACGACCGCGGCGAGCAGCGCACCCGACCACCACCAGCCGGTCGCGGGCGGGCTCGCGGCCCGGATCGTGCCCCGGATGATGCCCGGCGTCGTGCCGTCCACCTCGAGCGGGACGCTCCACGCGCGGGCGGGCAGCTCCCTGGCCCGCTCGTCGTGCCAGCGCACGACCCGCTCCGTGGACACCCGGCGCCAGTCGGGCGGCGCCTGGGGGTCGGCGGTGCCGTCGACGACGCCGGTGAGGGTGCGGCTGGCCGCCCACGTCGAGGACCGCCGGTTCTCGTCCACCCCGCCCGGCGAGACCCGCAGGAACGCCTCGCCCTGCCTGCCGAGCACGACGACCGTCCTCGGCGAGGTGCTGCGCAGCTCCAGCCGCGCGCCCCCTTCGACGGCCCTGACGCTCACGCCCGGCTCCGACACGGTGTCGACGCGCACCACGTACCCGAGCGCGGCCGGCGCGTCTGCCCCGTGCGCCTGCGCCGGCGTGCCCTGCCCGACCGCCACAATGACGCCGAGCAGCACCGCCAGCAGTGCTTTCGTGACCGCGTCGCGGGCCGCTTTCGTCACCGTGCTGCGGGCCGCTTTCGTCATCGCGTCGCGGGCCGCTTTCGTCGCTGTGCTGCGGGCCGCGTTCGTGACCGCGTTGCGGGCCGCTTTCGTCGCCGTGCTGCGGGCCGCTTTCGTTTCCGCGACGCGCGTCATCCGGCTCGCGCGGCGGCGATGGCGGCGACCAGGTCGGCGCGGGCCCGGGCGACCCGGGACCGGATCGTGCCGACGGGGACGTCCTCGATCTCGGCTGCCTCCGCATAGGACAACCCGAGCACCTGGGTCAGCACGAACGCCACCCGGCGCTCCGCCGGCAACCCCGCGACCAGGTCGGCGGCCGCGTGCAACCCGGCGTGGTCCGCCCCGGCGAGCTCCTCCGGCTCCGCCGCGACCCGCGCCTCGAGCCGGCGCCCCCGCACCGCGGCCCGGACATGGTCGGCACAGGCCCGCCGCGCGATCGCGAGAATCCAGGTCCGCCCGGACGACCGCCCGGCGAACTCGGGCAGCGCCCGGAACGCCCGCAGGTATGTGTCCTGGGTCACGTCGTCGGCATGATGCGCCCCGACGAGCGCCGCCACGAACCGCCACACCTCAGGCTGCGTAGCCCTGACGAACACGGCGGCCGCGGCCCGGTCCCCGCCGCGCGCGGCCAGCAACGCGACCGTCACAGGATCAGGGCGCTGGTCGTGGCTCGGGTCCCTGCCCGGGCCCGCCACCGCCGCACCGTCCTCTCCAGTCACGCGGGAAGCCTAGCGCCCGTTCCTGCCAGCCGACCCCCCGCCTCGCCGCCCATCCCACACAGTGATAGCCATCTACGTCTTCCATCGCCTCCGTCTCGGTTTTCCACAGGCGAGGTGCTGTCCACAGGTCCCGGGCCCACGCCCGGCCGTCGCACTCGTCCCGGTCTTACGCTGAGGTGGTCACACAACGAGGTCGCCACCCGCCGAAGCGACGACCCGCCAAGACCCGCCGCCCTGAGACTCGCGGCGTCTCAAGGCCGCACGGTGTAGACGGGGCCACCCACGGTGGAACGGCCGCTCGCACCGGGACGGCCCCCCACGACGCGACGGCCCACGACGCGACGGCCGACGACGGAGCAGGGACGACGGAGCAGGGACGACGGAGCAGGGACGACCGAGCAGGGACGACCGAGCAGGGACGACCAGAGCGGGGCACTCACGGAGCAAGGACGAGAGGAGCGGGCACGCATGGAAGTGAACGCGACAGGGGCGGGCAAAGGTCGGGCGCGACGGAACTGAGCGCGACGGAAGCTTGCGCGACGGAAACTTGCGCGACGCCGGCCGGTCGCGGTCCGGGCTACTTGGCGCTGCGGCGGCGGCGAACGACGAACTCAGCGACGATCGCGCCCCCGACGAGCAACACGCCGAGGGTGACCCACAGCGGGACCAGGCTGCCGCCGGTCGAGGAGGGTTCCGCGGCCGGCCCGGTGGCCCCGGTGGCCGCGATCAGGCACGCGACCTCGACCGGCTGCGCGGCCGCGTCGCCCCCGGGCGCGGACGGGACCAGCGCCTGGCAGTGCCCTTCGACCGGTGCACCGAGGTCGATCGCCACCCGCCACGCTCCTGGGGGCAGTACGCCGCTCCAGGTCTGAGTGCCACGCTCGTCACCGGTCTGCGTCAGCTTCTGCCCCACGATCGGCGTCGCCTGCCCGCTCCCTGCGGGTCCGGCACCCGACCCGGAAGACGTGGGTGCGGCACCCGACGCCTCAGAAGGCACAGGTGCGGCACCCGACCCCCCGGAAGGCGCGGGCGCGGCCCCGCTCTCGGAGGCACCCGGGGTCCCGGCGGCGGACGTGGCGGGAGTGGCGGTCAGGGTCACCGGGGTCGGTTCGTTGATCGGGTGACCGTCCTGCCACTGCGCGGTGATCCACACGGAGCCGCGCCCGTCGGAGTGGATCGTGACCGAGGCACCTCCGTGGGCCGCAGCGGGCGAAGCCTGGCCGAGTGCCGCGGCCAGGACCAGCGCGACCACCCCGGCCCGCCGGCCCAACGCCACCAGCCGCGATCGCCCACCACCGAAGAACCGTCCGGCCAGCACCCCGACCAGCGGCAACACCACCGCCGCGATCCGCCGACCCGCCGCGACGAGCCGCGAACGCACCCCACCGACGAACCAACCAGCCAGCACCCCGACCAGCGGCAACACCATGGCCGCAGCCCACCGGCCCGACGCCACCAGGCGCGACCGCACTCCGCCGACGCGTCGTCCGGCCGGCGCTGCGAACCGTGCAGAGGCCGCACCGGCGAACCGATCGACCGGCGACGCGGACAGCACCGCAGCAGCGGCGAGCCGGACCCGGGAGGGAGCCGTGGAAGAGGCGGGCGTGAGCAGTACCGCGGCAGCACCGGCGCACCCGTCGGCGGGCAGCACGCGCCGGTGGCCGGCGGGGGTTGCCGGCCGTCCGTGCGGGACGGCGCCGGAACGGGTCACGGCATCGCGGGGACGGCCTGGGGGCGGTCGTCGCGGACGTAGACGACCATGTCGCCGGTCTGGATGGTGGTGCCCTCGGGGTCGGCGAGGGAGAGGACCTTGCCGCGGCGGAACAGGGCGATGACCAGCTCGGTCAGCTCGCGCGGGGAGGAGCCCACCTCGTCGCGGCGGGCGGAGCGCATCGCGAGGGCCATGCCCTGGCCGGGGGTGAGCAGGTCCTCGACGACCTCGATGAGCGGCGGGGCGGTCGTGGACAGGCCCAGCAGCCGGCCGGCGGTGGCCGAGGAGACGATGACGTGGTGGGCGCCGGACTGGCGCAGCAGCGGTGCGTTCTCCGCCTCGCGGGCGGCGGCGATGATCGAGACCTTGCCGGCGGTCAGCTGGCGGACGGTGAGGGTGACCAGGACCGACGCGTCGTCGCTGTCGGTGGCGATGATGATCGCCTTGGCGTCCTCGACGCGGGCCTCCTTGAGGACCGTGGAGCGGGTCGCGGAGCCGTCGACGACGACGAGGCCGTCGGACTGGGCCTGGCGGACGGCGGCCGGGTTGTTCTCCACCACGACCACCTGGGAGCGGTCCAGACCGTTCTCCACCAGGGTGCCGACCGCCGCGCGGCCCTTCGTGCCGTAGCCGCAGACGATGACGTGGTTCTTCACGCGCTTCCTCCACCGCTGCAACCTGAGGTTCGTGCGGTACTGCTCGGTCAGGACTTCGAGGGTGGTGCCGACCAGGATGATCAGGAACAGCACGCGGGCCGGGGTGATGATCAGGATGTTGGCCAGGCGGGCCGACTCGGAGACCGGGGTGATGTCGCCGTAGCCGGTCGTGGAGAGGGTGACCACGGCGTAATAGAAGCAGTCGAGGAGGGTGAGCCCGTCCTCGTTGACGTCCCGGTAGCCGTCCCGGTCGACGAAAATGACCAGGACGATCGCGGAGACGAGCAGGACCGCGAACCCGAGCCGGGCGCTGATCGCCCGCAGGGGGCCCCGCCGCACTGCCGGAAACTGGATCACGTGCCCCGCCCACGGATTGCTGAATGGTCGAAACCCACCATACGTGCCAGGTATGACAGGACGGGCGCTGGGTAGCGAGCGCGCATGACAAGAGTGGGCGTGCTCGGCTCGTACGGTGGCTGCAATCTCGGCGACGAGGCGATCCTGACGAGCGTTCTCGCCGACCTGCGCGCGCGGCGGCCGGACGTGGACGTCCTGGTGTTCTCCCGTGAGCCCGGGCACACCTCGGCGGCCCACCCGGACGTCGAGGTCGCGCCGTGGGAAGGGGTGAGCCGGGACCGGACCGCGGCCGAGCTGCGACGGCTCGACCTGCTGGTCCTCGGTGGCGGCGGCATCCTGTACGACACGGAGGCCCGCCGTTACCTGCGGGTCGTACGCACGGCGCAGGAGCAACGGGTGCCGGTGTTCGCGTACGCCCTCGGCGCCGGCCCGCTCACCGAGGAGATCGACTGCGCGATGGCGCGGGACGTGCTCGCCCAGGCGGTCGAGGTCACCGTCCGCGACGAGGAGTCCAAGGTCGCGCTCGAGGAGGCCGGGGTGACCTGCCGGGTGTCGGTCACCGCCGACCCGGCGCTGCTGCTGGCCCCGGAGGAGTTCGACATCGGCCTGCTGCGCGACTCGCTGCCGCCCGGCCGCCGGGTCGTCGGGATGAGTGTCCGCGAGCCGGGCCGCGCCGCGCAGCACCTGGACGCCGACGGGTACCACCAGCTGCTCGCCCACGTCGGCGACTTCATCGTGCACCGGCTCGACGCGTCGCTGCTGTTCGTGCCGATGGAGCGCTCCGACATCCGGCACGCCCACGCCGTGCTCGCCCGGATGACGGCGGCCGAGCACTGCCGGGTGCTGCACGGTGAGTACCGGCCGGGCCAGATCCTCGACCTGATGAAGCACCTCGACCTGGCCGTCGGGATGCGGCTGCACTTCCTGATGTTCGCCGCCCTGGCCGGGGTACCGCTGCTGGCGCTGCCGTACGCGGGGAAGGTCTTCGACTTCGCCTCCCGCATCGGCGCGCCCGTGCCGCGCGGCGTGGTCCGTGAGGCGGCCGGCCCGCTGCTCGCCCAGGTCGACCGGCTGTGGGACGAGCGACCGCAGCGGCTGGAGGAGACCGCCTCACGGGTCGCGGCGCTGAAGCAGCGGGCCACCGAGACGGGCCGCCGCCTCGGGGCGCAGCTCGAACGGGCGAAGGTGGCGGCATGAGCGGCCAGCGAAGCGGCTCGGGCCGCTCATCATGTGACAGGTTGAGCTCAGGCCGACGCCGGAGCGCAGCGGAGGTGACGGCATGAGCGGCCGCTCATCATGTGACAGTTCCGGCTCAGGCCGACGCCGGAGCGCAGCGGAGGTGGCGGCATGAGCGGACAGCGAAGCGGCTCGGGCCGCTCATCGTGTGACAGTTTCGGCTCAGGCCGACGCCGGAGCGCAGCGGAGGTGGCGGCATGAGCACCCTCGACCGGGCCGACGGTGCGGCACGCGTACACCTGCCGCCGCGGACGGCCGAATACGGCGGGCACACGGAGGTCCTCGTCGTCGGCGGCGGCCCGGCCGGGTTCGGCGCGGCGATGGGCGCGGCCGCCGCGGGCGCCGACGTCGTGCTCGTCGAGCGTTACGGGTTCCTCGGCGGCAACGCCACCGCGGCGCTGGTCATGCCGCTCATGAGCTTCCACAACGAGATGAAGCAGGCGGTCGGCGGTGACGACAACCGGCTGCTGCCGACCGACCACGGCGAGGGCGAGCCCGTCGTCGCCGGGGTGCTGTGGATGCTGCTGGACCGCCTGGTCAGGGTGCGCGGGGCGATCACGCCGACGCCGGACACGGGCTACACGGTCCCGTTCGACCCCGAGGTGTTCAAGCTCGTCACGTACGACCTGCTCGACGGCGCCGGCGTGCGGCTGCTGCTGCACGCGTTCGCCTCGGACATGATCGCGTTGCCCGACTCGTCCCGCGTGGTGTTCGAGACGAAGTCCGGGCCGGTCGTCATCGACGCCGACGTCGTCGTGGACTGCACCGGCGACGGCGACCTGGCCGCGTCGGCGGGCGCGCCGTACGAGGTCGGCCGCCCCGAGGACGGGCTGACCCAGCCGATGACCCTGATGTTCCGGGTCGGCAACATGGACCGGGAGGAGTTCGCCGCGTACGTGCGGGAGCATCCGGACCAGTGGAAGGGCGTGCACGGCCTGTGGGACCTGATCCGGGCCGCCCGCGACGCCGGTGAGCTGGACCTGCCGCGGGAGGACATCCTGTTCTTCGCCACGCCGCACGAGGGCGAGGTGTCGGTCAACTCGACCCGCTTCGGCGGCCTCGGCATCAGCGTGTGGGACCTCACCCGCGCCGAGCTCACGATGCACCGGCAGCTGGCGGGCATCGCCCGGTTCCTGCGCGAGCGGGTGCCGGGCTTCGGGTCGTCGTACGTCATCCAGAGCGGCGTGCAGGTCGGCGTCCGGGAGACCCGCCGGGTCCTCGGCGACTACCACCTCACGGGGCAGGACGTCCTCGACGCGCGGAAGTTCCCCGACGTGGTGGCGCGCGGCGCGTACCCGGTGGACATCCACAACCCGAACGGCCCCGGTACGATCCTGCGCCGGCTGCCGCAGGGCACCTCGTACGACATCCCGCTGCGGACCCTGCTCCCCCGCGACGTGGACCGGCTGCTGGTCGCGGGCCGCTGCATCTCCGGCGACCACGTGGCGCACAGCTCCTACCGCATCATGCCGATCTCCATGGCGACCGGCCAGGCCGCCGGGGTGTGCGCGGCGCTCGCGGCGCGGGCCGGGAAACCGCCGCGCGAGATCGCCGCGACACAGGTGCAGCGTGTACTGCGAGCACAGGGCGCGTCACTTTCCAACTGAGCGTGGCGATTTCCTGACCATGCGTTGATTTTGGGGCAAGGCCGTCGCCCCGGCGACGGCGATGCGCCAGGATCGATCGCATGGCGAGCACCACACAGCTGACGACGGTCCCGGGCCGGCCGCTGTCCAGCCCGCGCCGGGACCTGGCCGTCGCGCTCGCCACGCTCTGGCTCGCCGGCGGTCTCTTCCTCGACGGCTGGGCGCACACCCACGTGCCCGAGCTGGAGACCTTCTTCACCCCGTGGCACGGCGTGCTCTACAGCGGCTATGCGGTGCTCGCCCTGGCCCTCGTCCCGCCGCCCGTGTGGCGCGGCCGCCCGGCCGGTCCGCCGCGCACCTGGGTCCCCGCGGGCTATGCCCTCGGCCTGCTCGGCGCCGCCCTCTTCGCCGCCGGCGGCGTCGCCGACATGACCTGGCACACCCTCCTCGGCATCGAGATCGACCTGGAGGCCCTGCTCAGCCCGCCGCACCTGCTGCTGCTCACCTCCGGCACCCTGATGATCACCACCCCGGTCCGCGCCCTGTCGGCCCGCCGCGCCGCGCCGTCCTTCGCGGGCGACCTGCCCGTCCTGCTGTGCATGGCCAGCGCGACCGGCGTCGCCGCCTTCTTCCTCGACTACCTGTCCCCGTTCCTCGACGCCCCCGCCGCGTATGGCGGCTTCGGCGACGAGCCGGCGTTCGGGCTCGGCCAGTACCTCACCTTCACCCTGCTCGTCGTCGTGCCCGTCCTCTTCGTCTGGACCCGGCTCGGCCGCGTCCCCGCCGGCCTCATCACGGTCGTCGTCGCCGCCGCCTCGATCCCCAACGGCGTCTTCAACGACTTCCAGCACCTCGCCGCCCAGCTGTGGCCCTTGATCGGCGCGGTGGCCGCCGACGCCGCCGTGCGGTGGGCCGCCGCGAGCCGCCCACCGCTGGTCCCTCTCACCGCCGCCACCCTCACCCCGTTGCTGGTCTGGTCCACCCACCTGCTCGGCGTGCAGCTGTCGGTGGGCGTGACCTGGTCGACGCCCCTCTGGGCGGGCGTCGTCACGGTGACCACCCTCGCGGGCGCCGCGCTCGCCGCCCTGTTCCACCCACCGCCCCGGCCGTCCTGACCCCCACGCCCCGCGATCCCACAGCAGGCCGTTCGCCGCTTCGAGGACGGCCGCCAAAGCCCGGCACGTGGCGCGGATCAGGTGGCTGCGGGTCTGCATGGCGTGGCGCCGCGGTCGAGCAGGCCGGTGGGCCCGATCGTCCAGCACCGAGCGCCCCGGCCACTGGGTGCTCATGGACGGCCCGGGGACGTGTTTCCCGTCGTCGAGCGGCGACCCTGGCCGCGGCGTGGACACAAGGTTCGCGACCTGCGCGTCGCGGACCTGGCCGCGATGGCGTCGATGACCGCGACTGTGTGGATCGTGCCGGAAAGGCCGGAAAAGCACCGGGGAGGTGCTTGCGGCGGGCAACCGGCGACAGCGCGGGAATGCGGCGCTGACAGTAGAGTTCCTGGCGTGCGGGACCTGTTGCCTGGGATTGTCGTGGTTGAGGTGGCCGGTGAAGGTGACTGGGGCGGGGTGTTGTTGCCCGAGGAGGCCGCCGGGTTGTCGCCGCGGGCGGTTGAGGGGCGGCGCCGGGAATACACGGCCGGCCGGGTGTGCGCGCGGCGGGCGCTCGGGCAGGTCGGGATCCACGACCAGCCGGTGCTGACCGGGCCGAGCCGGGCACCGGTCTGGCCGGCGGGAGCGACGGGGAGCATCACGCACACCAAGGGATACTGCGCGGTCGCGGTCGGACGGGTCCCGGACGTGCGGGCCGTGGGGATCGACGCGGAGCGGCGCACGGTGCTGCCCGCCAACATCGTGGCGGCGATCTGCCTGCCGGAGGAGATCGCCTGGTGCGCGGCGCGGCCTGACGAGCCGTGGTGGCCGGCGGTGCACTTCAGCGCCAAGGAGACCGTGTTCAAGATGTGGTCGCCGATCATGGGGACGTGGCTGGACTTCCACGACGCCCGTCTGACCCTCGACCCGCTCGGCAACACGTTCGTGGCGGAGATCCTGCCGGAGAAGCTGGAGGAGTCGCCGGGCGCGCCGACGTCGTTCCGGGGACGGTTCGCGGTCGAGCCGGACCTGATCCGCACCGCGGGCTACGTCGAGCGGTGACCGACCTCGACCGTGCCCTGGCCGAGCCCGGCCTGCGGCCCCTGCCCGCGGAGGCGGCGGCGGTCCTGCGGCGGGTCGGTGCGCCGCCCCGGCTGGCCGCGCACCTGCGGGCGGTGCACGACGTCGCGGCGCAGCTGCTCGACTGGCTGGCGGTGGCCGCGCCCCAGCTGGTGCTCGACCGGGAAGCGGTGCTGTTCGGGGCCGCGACCCACGACATCGGCAAGACCCTGCACCCGCAGGAGCTGCGGGGGCCGGGCAGCGCGCACGAGGCGGCCGGTGCCGAGATGCTGCGGGAGTACGGGGACCTCGCCAGGTTCGCCGCCAACCACGCGCGGTGGGAGCGGCCGGACGCGACGCCGGAGGAGCTGCTCGTCAGCCTCGCCGACAAGGTGTGGAAGGGCAAGCGGGTCGAGGGGCTGGAGCGGCGTGTCGCGGACCTGCTGGGCGGCGAGCCGTGGGAGGCGTTCATGATCCTCGACGACGAGCTGACCCGCATCACCGGCGACGCCGACACCCGCCTCTCGTTCCAGACGGCATATCCGATCTGACGAACGCCGCGCGGCGTATCCGATCTGACGGATACCGCGCCGCGCACCCGGGCTAGGACGAGGGCAGGTACGTGCGCGACGAGCTGATCAGGGCGCGCATCGACGGCAGGTCCGGCGGGACGAGGTCGAGGGCGCGGGCCTGGACCAGGACGTTGCCGAGCGCGCCGGCCTCGACCGGGCCCGCCTCGACGGGCAGGCCGCACGCGTCGGCGGTGAGCTGGCACAGCAGGGCGTTCTGCGCGCCGCCGCCGACCAGGTGGATCACGTCGACCGGCCGGCCGGTGAGCCGCTCGGCGTCCAGGATCGCCTGCCGGTACGCCAGGGCGAGGCTGTCCAGGATGCAGCGGGTCATCGCGTACGGGTCGGCGGGCACCGGCTGATCCGTCTCCCGCAACGCGGCGGCGATCCGGGCGGGCATGTCGCCGGGGGCGAGGAACCGCGGGTCGGTGGCGTCCACGACGCTGCGCCCGCCGGGCACCGAGGCCGCCCCGGCGAGCAGGTCGGCCAGCGGGACGGACCCCCAGGAGCGCATGCATTCCTGCAGCAGCCACAGGCCCATGACGTTGCGCAGGTAGCGGACGGTGCCGTCGACGCCGACCTCGTTGGTGAAGCCGGACCCGGCAGCGATGACGGGAGCGGGCAGCTCGACCCCGACCAGGGACCAGGTGCCGCAGGAGATGTACGCGAACCGGTCCGTCCGCGCGGGAACACCCACCACGGCCGAGGCGGTGTCGTGCGAGGCCACGGTCGTCACCAGCGTCGACGGATCCGACAGCAGCGGCCCGGCGACGGTGCCCGGGTCGCGCAGCGGCGGCAGCAGCGACGCGCGGATGCCGAGCCGCGCGACCAGCGGCAGGTCCCACCCGGCGCCGCCGGCGCGCAGCAGCCCGGTGGTGGACGCGTTGGTGCGCTCCGCGCCGATGACGCCGCTCAGCCAGTACGTGACGAGGTCCGGGATCAGCAGCAGCGTGCGGGCGGCGGCCAGCTGCGCGCTGCCCGCCGCCGCGAGCAGCTGGAACACCGTGTTGAAGGGCTGGTTCGCGATCCCGGTCGCCGCGTACAGCTCGGCGGCCGGGACCGGGGAGACGACGTCGTCGGTGCGCGCGTCGCGGTAGTGCACGGGGTTGCCGAGCAGGCGGCCGTCGCCGTCGAGCAGCCCGTAGTCGACCGCCCACGAGTCGACGCCGATGGACCTCACCGGCCCGGCCGCGCGCAGGCCGTCGAGGATCCCCTGGTACAGGCTGAGGATGTCCCAGTGCAGGGTGCCCTGGACGCGGACGGGCGTGTTGGCGAAGCGGGCGGCCTCGGTGAGGGTGATCGACGAGCCGACGGTGCCGACCATCACCCGGCCGCTGGAGGCGCCGAGGTCGACCGCCGCGATGCGGGCACTCATCGCAGGAACGCCGCGGCCACGCCCGCGTCGACGGGGACGTGCAGGCCCGTGGTGTGCGACAGTTCGCCGCCGACGAGGGCGAAGACGGCGTTCGCCACGTGCGCGGGCAGGACCTCCCGTTTCAGGATGGTGCGCTGGGCGTAGAACGCGCCGAGCTCGGCCTCCGGCACGCCGTAGACGGCGGCGCGCTGCGCGCCCCAGCCGGAGGCGAAGATGCCGGAGCCGCGGACGACGCCGTCGGGGTTGACGCCGTTGACCCGGATCCCGTGCTCGCCGAGCTCGGCGGCGAGGAGCCTGACCTGGTGCGCCTGGTCGGCCTTGGTGGCGCCGTACGCGACGTTGTTGGGCCCGGCGAAGACGGCGTTCTTCGACGCGATGTACACGATGTCGCCGCCCGTGCCCTGCGCGATCATGACGCGGGCGGCCTCGCGGGCGACGAGGAACGAGCCGCGGGCCATGACGTCGTGCTGCAGGTCCCAGTCCTCGACCGTGGTCTCCAGCAGCGGCTTGGAGATGGACAGGCCGGCGTTGTTGATGACGAGGTCGACGCCGCCGAACGCGAGGACCGCCTCGGCCAGGGCGGCCTTGATCGCGGCTTCGGACGTGACGTCGACGGTGACGGCCACCGCCTTGTCGGGACCACCGATCTCCGCCGCCACCTCCGAGGCCGACGAGGCGGACCGGTCGGCGACCACGACGCAGGCGCCCTCGGCGGCGAGCCGCAGCGCGATGGCCCGGCCGATGCCCGACCCGCCGCCGGTCACCAGCGCCACCCGGGCGGCGAGGGGCCGCGGCGCGGGGCGGCGGGCGAGTTTCGCCTCCTCCAGGGCCCAGTACTCGATCCGGAACTTCTCCGACTCGGGGATCGGCGCGTACGTGGACACCGACTCGGCGCCGCGCATGACGTTGATCGCGTTGACGTAGAACTCCCCCGCCACGCGCGCGGTCTGCTTGTCGGCGCCGAAGCTGAACATGCCGACGCCCGGCACGAGGACGATCGCCGGGTCCGCGCCGCGCATCGCCGGCGAGTCCGGGGTGGCGTGCCGCTCGTAGTAGGCGGCGTACTCGGCACGGTAGGCGGCGAACTGCTCCGGGACGTCGGCGGATGTCAGCACCAGGGGTCGCACCTTGGTGCGCAGGAAGTGGTCCGGGCACGAGGTGCCGAGCGCCGCCAGCTCCTCCAGCCGGGCACTGCCGACGAAGTCGAGCACCTCGGGAGACGCCGTGTAGTGCCCGACCTGCGGCCGGTCGCTGGACGCGAGCCCGCGCAGCACCGGCATCAGCTCGGCGGCCCGGGCAGCGCGCTCCGCGTCCGGCAGCGGCTCGTGTACCACCGGCCCGAACGGCGACGGCCGGCCGCGCGCGGCGAGGAACTCCGTCGCGGTGCGGATGATCTCCAGGGAGTTCGCCTCGCACTCGTCCGACGTGGCGCCCCACGCGGTGATGCCGTGCCCGCCGAGGATCACGCCGATCGCCTGCGGGTTCGCCCGCTGTACCGCGGCGATGTCCAGGCCGAGCTGGAAGCCGGGCCGCCGCCACGGCACCCACAGCACCCGGTCGCCGAAGCATTCCTTGGTCAGTGCCGGCCCGTCGGCGGCGGTGGCGAGGGCGATGCCCGCGTCGGGGTGCAGGTGGTCGACGTGCGCCGCCTCGACCAGGCCGTGCATGGCGGTGTCGATCGACGGCGCGGCGCCGCCCCGGCCGTGCAGGCAGTAGTCGAACGCGGCGACCATCTCGTCCTCGCGGTCGACGCCCGGGTACACGTCGACGAGCGCCCGCAGCCGGTCCAGCCGGAGCACGGCGAGGCCGGCCTCGGTGAGCGTGCCGAGGTCCCCGCCGGAGCCCTTCACCCACAGCAGCGCGACCGGTCCGCCCGTGACGGGGTCCGCGGCGGTGCCCGCCGCCGACGTGTTGCCGCCCGCGTAGTTGGTGTTGCGGGGGTCGGCCCCGAGCCGGCGCGAGCGGTCGATCAGCTCCTTCATGCGCCCCATCCCGCCTGCGTGCCGCCGACCCGCTCCGCGCGGACCCGCTCCAGGTAGCCGGACCGCTTGTACGCGCCGATCGGGTCGGGGTCCAGCCCCATGTCCTCCCGTACGCCACGCAGCAGCGGCCGGACGTCGGTGTTGTAGGCGTCCATGAGCACCTCGTTGGCCCCGAGGACGTCCCCGTCGAGCTGCGCCGCGCGGAGGGCGGCGTGGTCGACGAGGAGCGCCTTCGCGGTCGCCTCCTGCACGTTGAGCACGGACCGGATCACCGCCTGGATCTTGGGTTCGAGGTTGTGGCACTGGTCGAGCATGAACGCGATCCCCTGCTCGGTGAGCGCGCCGGCGAGGACGATCTCGTGCATGATCCGGAACAGCTGGAACGGGTCGGCGGCGCCGACCATGAGGTCGTCGTCGGCGTAGAAGCGGGAGTTGAAGTCGAACCCGCCGAGCTTCCCGGCGCGCAGCAGGACGGCGACGATGAACTCGATGTTGGTGCCGGGCGCGTGGTGGCCGGTGTCGATGACCACCTGGGCCCGGTCGCCGAGGCTGACGCAGTGCGCGTAGGCGGTGCCCCAGTCGGGCACGTCGGTCATGTAGAAGGCCGGCTCGAACAGCTTGTACTCCAGCAGCATCCGCTGGTCGGGGCCGAGCCGGTCGTACGTCTCGGACAGCGCCTCGGCCAGCCGGTCCTGCCGGGTGCGCACGTCGTCCTGGCCGGGGTAGTTGGTGCCGTCGGAGAACCACAGCTTCAGGTCCCGCGACCCGGTGCGGTCCATGATGTCCACGCATTCCAGGAGGTGCCCGATCGCCTTGCGGCGGATGCCGGGGTCGGGGTTGGTGACGCTGCCGAGCTTGTAGTCGTCGTCCTGGAACACGTTGGTGTTGATGGCGCCGAGCGCGACGCCGAGGTCCTTGGCGTGCCGCGCGAGGTCCGTGTAGTCCTCGACGAGGTCCCACGGGATGTGCAGCGCGACGGTCGGCGCCACGCCGGTGAACCGGTGCACGGCCGCCGCGTCGGCGAGCTTCTCATACGGGTCCCGGGGCACGCCCTCCTGCGGGAACACCTTGAAGCGGGTGCCCGAGTTGCCGTATGCCCAGGACGCCGTCTCGATCCGCTGGCCGCGTAGTTGTGCCGCGACACGCGTGCGCGTCTCCGGGGCGAGCTCTGTCATTGCGACGCTCCAAGTTGATGCTCGAGGTTGAACACCTCGTCGAGGACGACGAAGTGCCGACCGCTGATGAAGAACTCCGCCATCTCCGCCTGCCAGCGCCGGTCGACGTCGGTGGCGTCCATGGCGGCCTGCGCGGCGGCGAAGTCCTCGGTGAGGAGGTAGCCGACGAGCAGGCCGTCGTCGCGGAGGAAGAGCGAGTAGTCGTGCCAACCCGCGTCGCGCAGTGCCGCGAGCATCTCGGGCCAGACGTGGGCGTGGCGGCGCCGGTACTCCTCCAGCCGGTCAGGCTTGACCTGCAGCGTGAAACAGATCCGGCGCACGCCACCCACCCCCCCTAGAAGTTGAACGTGTCCACGTTGGAGGCGTTGAAGGTGAACGGGTCGCCGAGCAGGATCGTGCCGTCCTTGCCGACGGTGAACTCGCCGAGCTTGCCGGCCTTGAACTTGTCGCCTTCCTTGCCCTTGATGACCCCGGAGGCCAGGGACGCGCCCGCGTAGGCGGCGAGGTAGCCGAGGTCGGCCGGGTTCCACAGGGCGAACGCCTTGACGGTGCCGTCCTTGACGTAGGCCTTCATCTGGTTCGGCGTGCCGAGGCCGGTCAGCTGGACCTTGCCCTTGTACGTGGAGCCGGACAGGTAGCGGCCGGCGGCGGCGACCCCGACGGTGGTCGGCGAGATGATGCCCTTCAGGTTGGGGTGCTTGGCGAGCAGGCCCTGCGCCTCCTGGAAGGACTTCTGGTCGTCGTCGTCGCCGTAGACGGTGTCGACGAGCTTGAGCTTGCTGTACTCCGGCTTCGCCAGCTCGGTCTTCATCATCTCGATCCAGGCGTTCTGGTTCGTGGCGTTGGCGGTCGCGGACAGGATCGCGATCTCGCCGCCCTCGGCGCCGATGGCCTCGGAGATGAGCTTGATCTGGATCTTCGCGATGCCCTCGGAGGTGGCCTGGTTGATGAACAGGTCGCGGCACTCGGGCTTGGTGTCCGAGTCGTAGGTGACGATCTTCGCGCCGGCCTTGCGGGCCTCGTTGAGGGCGCCGCAGATGGCGTCCTTGTCGTTGGCGGACACCGCGATCACGTTGGTGCCCTGCTGCGACAGCGTGTTGATGTAGCTGACCTGCGCCGACGGGCTGGCCTCGGACGGGCCGGTCTGGCTGTAGCTGCCCTTGAACTCCTCGACGGCGACCTTGCCGCCCTTGTTGTCGGAGGTGTCGAAGTACGGGTTGTTGACCTGCTTGGGCAGGAAGGCGACCTTCAGGCCGCTCTTGATGGTGTCGGAGGTGGCGGCGCCGTCACCGGATCCCGTGGCGGGGTCGGAGTCCTCGGCGCAGGCGGTGGTGCTGAACGCGAGCGCGGCGGCTACCGCGACCGCGATGAGCTTGCCAGCTCTCATGGGATTGAATCCTTTCAGCGGGGGTCGCGCGAAACGGGGGTGTGGGTGTCGCTCTTACGTGGTGCGCCGGCGGCGGAGACGCTCGCGCGCCATGCCGATGACGTTCGGTCCGACGACCGAGGCGATGAGCAGCGAGCCGGTGATGATGGTGAGGGTGTTCGCCGGCACGTTCGCCAGTTGCAGTGCGTTGCGCAGGGTGGACAGCAGCAGGACGGCGCCGATGACGCCGACCAGGCCGCCCCGGCCGCCGAAGATGGAGACCCCGCCGAGCAGGACCGCCGCGACGACCGCGAGCTCCAGGCCGTTGCCGTTGTCGGCGCGGGCGCTGGCGAAGCGGAACGTCCAGAAGACCCCGGCCAGGGACGCCATCATGCCGGTGGCGACGAAGAGCCAGAACTTGGTGCGGGCGACGGCGATCCCGGCGAAGCGGGCGGCCTCCGCGTTGTTGCCCATGGCGTACAGGCCGCGGCCGACGGGGGTGGCGTGCAGGAGCACACCGAAGAGCACCGCGAGGACGGCGACGACGATGATGACCCACGGGATGGTGAGGCCGGGGATGGGGCTGATCGCGGCGTCGGTCCAGCTGACCGGGTAGTCGGCGACCGCCTTGTCGCCGAGGACGACGTAGGCGAGCCCCCGGTACAGCGCGAGGGTGCCGATCGTGACGGCGAGGGACGGCAGCCCGAAGACGGTGATGAACAGGCCGTTGACGGCGCCGAGGACCGCGCCGAGCAGCAGGCACAGCGCGATGAGCAGCGGCAGGGAGGTGACCCCGTGCGCCCACAGGTCGCCCATGACGGCGCAGGTGAGGCCGAGGGTGCTGGCCACCGACAGGTCGATCTCGCCGGTGATGACGACCAGCGTCATCGGCAGCGCGATGACGGCGATCGGCACGACCTCCAGGGTCACGAACCGCCAGAACCGCGGGCTGGCGACCCCTTCGATCGTCGCGGCGCCGATAACGGCGACGAGGACGAGCGCGAGCAGGACGACGGCGTCCCAGGAGCCGACGGCGGGCAGCAGCCGGCGCGCCGGTGCCTTCCTCAACGCGAGCTCGGTCATTTGCCGGGTCCTCCCTGCAGGCTGCGTGCGACGCGGAGCGACAGGACCCGGTCGAGACCGATCGCGGCGAGGATCAGCGCGCCGATCGCGGCCCGCTGCCAGAACGGGTTGATGCCGAGCACCGGCAGCGCGCTGGAGATCGTGGTGAGCAGCACGGCGCCGAGGGCCGCGCCGTAGACGGAGCCGCTGCCGCCGAAGATCGCCACCCCGCCGACGACGACCGCGGCGACCACGTTGAGCTCGACGCCGAGGCCGGCGTTGGCGTCCAGGGTGCCGAAGCGGGAGACGTACAGGACGCCGGCGAGCCCGGCGAGGGCGCCGCTGGCGACGAACGCCGCGAACACCCGCCGGCCGACCCGGATGCCGGTGAGTCTCGCCGCGGCCGGGTCGGAGCCGATCGCGTAGAGCTCGCGGCCGCTGCGGTACGAGCGGAGGTAGAAGCCCGCGCAGAGCACGACGACGACCGCGAACAGGGTCAGGACCGGCACGCCGAGGACGGTGGCGGTGCCCATGCGCAGGAAGCCGTGCGGGATGTCCGCGGCGTTGATCTGCTTGCCCTCGGCCCACCGGTAGTCGAGGCCGCGGAAGACGTACAGGGTGCCGAGCGTGACCACCAGCGCCGGCACCCGGGCGGCGGCGATGAGGGCACCGTTGACCGCGCCGCACACCGCGCCGAGTGCCGTGCCGGCGACGACCGCCACCGGGATCGGCAGCCCCGGATGGTCGAGGAACAGGGTGCCGGTCGCGAACGCCGACAGGCCGAGCACCGACCCGACGGACAGGTCGACGTTGCGGGTGATGACGACGATCGCCTGGCCGGTGGCGAGGATCGCCAGGATGGTGGAGCCGAGCAGCAGGTCCTTGACGCTCTGCGCGGACAGGAACCGCGGGTTGCTGATCGCGGTGCCGCCGATGAGCAGCACGAGCGCGACGAGGATGCCGAGCTCCCTGACCAGGAACACGCGGTGGGTGAGCTTGGCGCTCCTGACCTCCGCCCGGTCCAGCACGGCGGTCATGTCGCCTGTCCTGTCGCCGCCAGCATCACGGACTCCTCGTCGGCTCGGGTGCGGGGGATGTCGGCGGCGATCCGCCCTTCGTGCATGACCAGGACGCGGTCCGCCATGCCGAGGACCTCGGGCAGCTCGCTGGAGACCATGAGCACGGCGACGCCTTCGCCGGCGAGCTCGCTCAGCAGCCGGTGCACCTCCGCCTTGGTGCCGACGTCGATGCCGCGCGTGGGTTCGTCGACGATGAGGACCCGGGGGGACGTCGACAGCCACTTGGCGAGGACGACCTTCTGCTGGTTGCCGCCGGACAGGGTGGCGACGGGGTCGCTGAGTTTGGCGGCCTTCACCTGCAGGCGCTCGGTCCAGGTGCGGGCGTCGCGGCGTTCGGCGGGGCCGAGCAGCAGCCCGAGCCGGCTCAGCGACCAGCGCCGCGGCAGGGTCGCGTTGCGTTCCACGGACAGCTCCATGACGAGGCCCTGCTGGCGGCGGTCCTCGGGGACGAGGGCGAGCCCGGCGGCGATCGCCGCGGACGCGCTGCCTCCGGTGAGGGGCCGGCCGTCGACGCGGACCTCGCCGGCGTCGTACCGGTCGACGCCGAACACGGCGCGGATGACCTCGGAGCGCCCGGCGCCGACGAGCCCGGCGAGGGCGACGATCTCCCCGCCGTGCACGGTGAAGGTCACGTCCTGGAACACGCCGGCGCGGGTGAGCCCCCGCACCTCCAGGCGGGCCTCGCCCGGCTCGGCGGCGGTGCGCCGCGGATACATGGAGGAGACCTCGCGCCCGACCATGCGCCGCACCACCTGCTCGACGGTGAGGTCGGTGGCGTCGTCGGTGGACACCCACCGCCCGTCCCGCATGACGGTGATCCGCTGGCAGAGGGAGAAGACCTCGTCGAAGCGGTGGGAGATGAACAGGACGGCGGCGCCGCTGTCGCGCAGCGCGCGGGCGACGGCGAAGAGCCGCTCGACCTCGACGCCGGACAGCGCGGCGGTCGGCTCGTCCATGACGAGGATCCGGGCGTCGAACGACAGCGCCTTGGCGATCTCGACGAGCTGCTGGTCGGCGATCGACAGCCCGCGGGCGGGCCGGTCGGGGTCGAGGTGCACGCCGAGCCGGTCGAAGAGCTCGGCGGCCCGGGCCCGCATCGCGGCGGTGTCGACGCGGCGCATGGAGCGCAGCGGCTGCCGGCCGATGAAGATGTTCTCCGCGACGGTCAGGTCGGGGAAGAGCGTCGGCTCCTGGTAGATGACGGCGATGCCGGCGTCGCGGGCGTCGGCGGGGCCGCCGAGCCGCAGCGGCTCCCCGTCGAGGGTGATCGTCCCGGCGTCGGGTGCGTGCGCCCCGGCGAGGATCTTCACCAGGGTCGACTTGCCCGCGCCGTTCTCCCCGACGAGGGCGTGCGCCTCGCCGCCGCGCAGCTCCAGGCGCACGTCGCGGAGCGCGGCGACGGCGCCGAACGACTTGCTCACGCCTTCGAGAACCAGCACCGACCTCTCCCTTGTGAAACGTTTCATACAATGACTACAGTGACGGTAGAAGCAGACCCCTGACGCCGTCAAGGGTTTCAATCGCGTTACCGCTTCGATACGTGTGGCACAGCGCTCCAAGCGTTGACACGTTTCAGGGAATCTCGGGAGATCGATGTCCAACACGACCGGCATCAAGGAGGTGGCCCGCCGCGCGGGCGTCTCCATCGGCACCGTCAGCAACGTGCTCAACCGCCCCGAGCTGGTCGCCAGCACGACCCGGCAGCGGGTCCTCGACGCGATCACCGAGCTGGGCTACGTGCGCAACGACTCGGCCCGGCAGCTGCGCGCCGGGCACAGCCGGCAGATCGCCCTGGTCGTGCTCGACGTGACCAACCCGTTCTTCACCGACGTGGTCCGCGGCGCGGAGGCCGCCGCCGAGGAGCACGGCGTCATGGTCGTGGTCTGCAACAGCGGCGAGGACGCCGGCCGGGAGCACCGCCACCTCGACCTCCTCGAGGAGCAGCGGGTCCGCGGCGTGCTCATCACGCCCGTCGACGAGGGGCCCAACTCGCGCCTGGAGCAGCTCATCCAGCGCGGCACCCCGGTCGTCCTCGTCGACCGCGGCTCGGGGCGGCACAGCCGCTGCTCGGTCGCCGTCGACGACGTCCTCGGCGGCCGGCTCGCCGGCGAGCACCTCGTCGAGCAGGGCCACCAGCGGATCACGTTCGTCGGCGGGCCGGCCAGCATCACCCAGGTCCGCGAGCGGCACGCCGGCATCGCCGCGGCCGTGGCCGGCAAGGCGGAGCTGTCGGTCGTGCCGACCGCCAACCTGACGGTGGCCGCCGGGCGGGCCGCCGCGGCCGAGATCGACGCCGTCATCGGCGCGACGGCCGTCTTCTGCGCCAACGACCTCGTCGCGCTCGGCGTGCTGCAGGGCCTCACCCAGCGGGGCATCCGCGTCCCGCAGGACGTGGCGATCGTCGGCTACGACGACATCGAGTTCGCCGCGGCGGCCGCGGTGCCGCTATCCTCCGTCCGTCAGCCTCGGGAACAGCTCGGTCGCACCGCCACGGCCATGCTGCTCGAGGAGATCGAGGACGACGGCCGCCATGAGCACCGCCACGTGGTGTTCCAGCCGGAGCTGATCGTCCGCGAGTCGAGCGGCCGGCCCCGCACCCGCCGGCCACCGAAGAAAAGGCGGTGATCGATGCGTGTTGCCCTGTTCGTGACGTGCCTCGCCGACGCGATGTTCCCGCAGGTCGGCCGGGCCACGGTCGAGCTGCTGGAGCGGCTCGGCCACGAGGTCGTCTTCCCCGAGGCGCAGACCTGCTGCGGCCAGATGCACATCAACACGGGTTATCAGCGCGAGGCCCTCGAGCTCGTCGAGCACCAGGTCGACACGTTCGCCGGTTATGAGGCGATCGTGGCGCCGTCCGGGTCGTGCGTCGGGTCGATCCGCCACCAGCACGCGGGCGTCGCGCGCCGGGCCGGGCGGGTCGCGCTGTCGCACCGCGCCGAGGAGCTCGGCGAGCGCACCTATGAGCTGTCGGAGTTCCTCGTCGACGTCCTCGGCGTCACCGACGTCGGCGCGCACTATCCGCACCGCGTCACCTACCACCCGACCTGCCACTCGCTGCGCATGCTGCGGGTCGGCGACCGCCCGCTGCGGCTGCTGCGCGCGGTGCGCGGCATCGACCTGGTCGAGCTGCCCGGCGCCGACCAGTGCTGCGGTTTCGGCGGCACGTTCGCGCTGAAGAACGCCGACACGTCCGCGGCGATGCTCAGCGACAAGCTCCGCAACGTCCTGTCCACCGGCGCCACGGTCGTCTCGGCCGGCGACTCGTCGTGCCTGATGCACATGGGTGGCGGCCTGTCGCGGCTGTCGTCCGAGGCCGGCGCCGGCACCCGTCCCGTGCACCTCGCGGAAATCCTGGCGGCGACATGAGCTCCGTGTTCCTGGGCATGCCGGTGCACGCACCACGCGGGGTCGGCGCGCTGCGCGGCGACGTGCCCTTCCCGGCGGCGGCCAAGGTCGCGCTCGGCGACCAGCAGCTGCGCCGCAACCTGGGCCACGCCACCAGCACCATCCGCGGCAAGCGGGCCGCCGTGGTCGCCGAGGTCCCCGACTGGGAGGAGCTGCGCCTGGCGGGCGAGGCGATCAAGGCCGCCACCATGGCCCGCCTGCCCGACCTGCTGGTGCTGCTGGAGGAGCGGGTGACCGCGCGCGGCGGGACCGTGCACTGGGCCCGCGACGCCACCGAGGCCAACGCGATCGTCCTCGACCTGGTCCGCGCCACGGGCGCGACGGAGGTCGTCAAGGTCAAGTCGATGGCGACGCAGGAGATCGGGCTCAACGAGGCCCTCGCCGAGGGCGGCGTCACCGCGTGGGAGACGGACCTGGCGGAGCTGATCGTGCAGCTCGGCGACGACAAGCCGTCACACATCCTGGTGCCCGCCATCCACCGCAACCGCACCGAGATCCGCGACATCTTCCGCCGCACCATGCCGCACGCGCAGGACCTGTCCGACGAGCCCCGCGAGCTCGCCATGGCCGCCCGCGCGTATCTGCGGGAGAAGTTCCTGACGGCGCGGGTCGCGGTGTCCGGGGCCAACTTCGCGGTCGCGGAGACCGGCACCCTCGCGGTCGTCGAGTCCGAGGGCAACGGCCGGATGTGCCTGACCCTGCCGCAGACGCTGATCACCGTCATGGGTATCGAGAAGGTCGTCCCCACCTGGACGGATCTCGAGGTGTTCCTGCAGCTGCTGCCGCGGTCCTCGACCGGTGAGCGGATGAACCCGTACACGTCGCTGTGGACCGGCGTCACCCCCGGCGACGGCCCGCAGGACTTCCATCTCGTCCTGGTCGACAACGGCCGGACCGCGGTCCTGTCCGACCCCGCGGGCCGCTCGGCGCTGCACTGCATCCGGTGCAGCGCGTGCCTCAACGTGTGTCCCGTGTACGAGCGGACCGGCGGCCACGCGTATGGCTCCGTGTACCCGGGCCCGATCGGCGCCGTGCTCAGCCCGCAGCTGACGGGGGTCGCCGACAACGCCTCCCTGCCCTACGCGTCCAGCCTCTGCGGCGCCTGCTTCGACGCGTGCCCGGTCCGGATCGACATCCCGGCGATGCTGGTGCACCTGCGCAGCCGGCACGTGCAGGAGCGCGCCGGCCGGCCGGTGCCGTCGCCCGAGGCCGTGGCGATGGCCGCCGTGTCGTGGGTGATGAGGCGACCCGGCAGGTTCCGGCGCGCGGAGAAGCTGCTGCGGATCGGGCGGCTGCTCGGCCGCCGCGACGACCGGATCACGGCGCTGCCGCCGCCGATGTCGGCGTGGACGGCGACCCGCGACCTGCCCAGGCCACCCGCGCAGACGTTCCGCGACTGGTGGCGCTCCCGTCCGGCCGCGCCCGCCCGGCCCGCCGGTCCCGGCGTCGAGGAGGACGGCCGATGAGCGAGGCCCGCGCCGCGGTCCTGGCCCGGATCCGGGCCGCCCTCGGACCCGACCCGGTCGTGCCGGAGGTGCCGCGCGACTACCGGCGGGCCGGGGCCACGGCGGCCGGCACCGACGAGCTGCTCGACCTGCTCGTCGACCGGCTGGTGGACTACCAGGCGACGGTGATCAGGACGACCGCCGCGGACCTGGCCGGTGACCTGCGCGCCGCACTGGACGCCACCCTGCCGCCCGGCGGCCGGCTCATCGTGCCGCCGGCCCTGCCCGGCGGCTGGCTCGGCGGGACCGGTGACGGCGGCGGGTTCACCGTCGACGACGGGACGCTCGGCGCGGCGGAGCTCGACGGGTTCGCGGGCGTGGTCACGGCGTGCGCGGCGGCGTGCGCGCAGACCGGCACGATCGCCCTCGACGGCGGCCCCGACCAGGGCCGGCGGGCGATCACCCTGGTCCCGGACCGGCACTACTGCGTGGTCCGCGCCGACCAGGTCGTCCCGGCCGTCCCGGACCTGCTGGCCCGGCTCGACCCGGCCCGGCCCCTGACGCTGATCAGCGGCCCGTCCGCGACCAGCGACATCGAGCTCAACCGGGTCGAGGGCGTCCACGGTCCCCGCACCCTGGTCGTGCTGATCGTGCGCTAAGGCGTGGTTGGTGGGTGGGGTCGGAGCAGCCCGGCATCCACTGACCAAACACGCCTTAGTAGGGCCGCGGCGGCGTCAGCGTCAGCCGGTGCTGGATCCGCTCGAACTGGTAGGGCGTCAGCTGCGCGGTCGCGGCGAAGTCGGCCAGGCTGGTGAAGCCGCCGCGGCGGTGCCGCTCGGTCAGGACGTAGGAGGTCCGGGCGGCGTCGAAGCCCTCCAGGGTGCCGAGCTGCCCGGCGTCGGCGAGGTTGACGTCGATCGCGGCGGGGGTGTTCGGCGACCAGGGGGTCGCGGCGGGCCACGGCGTCGTCGACGTCGACGGGAACTGCGGCCCGCCCTGCCGCTGATGCTGCTGGTGGTACTGCTGCGGCGGCTGGACCGGGAACCCGGCCGACGCGGTGCTCGGCGACCCCGCGTAGGGCACCGCCGAGTACGGCACGGCCGGGCCGACCGGCGAGCCGAACGCGGCCGGCGACCCGTACCCGGCGGGGCCGGGCCCGGCGCCGCCGAGGACCGCGGGTGAGCCGTACGGCGCCGGGCCGGCCTGTGTCGCCGTCCAGCGCTGCTCCAGCCAGCGCAGCCAGAAGATGTTGAGCACGAACGCGTGCAGGATGCTGCCGAACCAGATCAGCCCCCACGCCGTGGCGACCGGGCCGCTCACCTCCTCGGCGGTGCCGCCCAGCACCCGGTCCGAGGCGATGAACAGGCCGGTCTCGACCACCAGGTAGGCGATGCCGGTGCCCCACCAGCCGGGCTTCCTGGCGCGCAGGCCGATCAGGACGAACCCGACGCCGCTGAGGCAGCCCACCCCGAGGATCGGGATGAGGAGCCACCAGCTGTTCAGCAGTTTCCAGCCGAACCCCGGGCGGGCGGGTGCGGGATGCATCAGTCCCTCCAGACGGCGACGCATCGACGCGGGTCGCCCCGCGAAACCCTAACAGCGGCGCTCACCCGGCGGCGGCCCATGTCGTCGCCGCGAGCGCCGTGGTGAAGGCGGTGGCCACGAGGACCAGCATCGTCCACGCCCGCAGCTTCAGGGCGCGGCGCAACGCGGGCCGCTCCTCGGGCAGCGCGAACACCCGGGCCGGCCAGTGCCGCCAGGACACGTCGGCGAACACGGCCGCGGCCGCGCAGTACAGCAGCAGCACCAGCACGAAGCGCGCGTCGCCGGTCACGGCCAGGATGCCGGCGCCCGTCGCCAGCAGGACCGCGACGATCGGGACGACCTTCCAGCGGTTGCCCTGGGCGAGCAGCGTCAGGAACTCCTCCAGGCGGTCGTCGTCGAACCCGAAGCGGGCCACCTTCGGCTGGACCACGACCAGGCTGTACCCCATCGACCCGCACCACATGGCGGCGAGACCGAGATGCACGGTGAGCAGCAGGAACAGCACCATGCCGGAAGGGTAGCCGCAGTCAGGCGGTGAACTTCCAGTGCCACGGCTCGCGCGGGGTGTTCTCGGTGAAGCCGTAACGGGAGCCGTTGGCCCGCATCCAGGCCTGCGCCTTCGCGTCGAGGTCGAGGTCGACGGCGAGGCCCCAGCCGTGGTCGCTGGTGCCGGGCTTCGCGGCCAGGCCGCCCTGCGAGTAGAGGCCCTTGCGGCGGACCAGGTCGACCTGCTCGTCGTAGCTGCGGTACGAGTCGGTGATGCCGATCGTCACGCCGTCGCGCTGCGCCGCCTTCAGCAGGCTGGTGAGGGCGGTCGCGGCGGGCGCGGCGAGGCGGTGCCCGGTCGAGCCGACCTCGGCGAGCGCGGTGACGGGGATCTTCCCGTTCTCGTAGCGGCCCTGCAGCGAGCCGGCCGACTCCAGGGCGGAGGCGAACGACGCGCCGGAGGACGCCTCCGGGGCGGCCGTCTGGGCGGTGAACGCCGAGAGCTGGTAGCGGATCTCTGCCATCCGGGTGGCGATGCCGGTGATGCCTTCCACACGCACCGCATCGGCACCCGGAGGCGAGACTTTAGTTCGGCAGCACCCCGTAGATGAGCGCCGTGGAGCCCGAGCCCTTCGCGTTGATGAAGCCGCCGCACAGGATCGAGCCGCCGGTCGCCGGGAACTTCGCCAGGTTCGCGAGGATCTCCAGGCTGATCCGGTGCCGCCGGTACACCAGCAGCGAGGCCAGGAAGTCGGGGTCGGAGCCCAGGTCGGGGCCGAACGTGTCGATGCCGGTGCCGCCGTTGCGCCCGATCCGGCCGGTGTCGATGAACCACTGGACCGTCTGCGGGGCGAAGCCCGGCTGGTGCAGGACCCCGTCGGCGTCGAGGTTGGGGAAGGCGTCGGTCCCCCACTTGTACTCCCAGCCGGTCCACATGATGATCATCGACTCGTCGGGGATGCGGCCGTGCCGGCGCTCCCACTGCTTGACGTCGTCGATGCTCAGCGCGTAGTCGGCGTTGCGGGCGCACTTGTCCCGCACGTCGATCTTGACCGCGGGCAGGAACAGGTCGTTCGGGTCGAGGTCGTCGGCGAGCGGCTCGCCGGCGTTGAAGTGCCCGGGCGCGCCCCAGTGGGTGCCGGTCGCCTCGCCCTCCCGGACGAACTGCAGGTAGTAGCCGTCGTTCTCGATGGTGGCGATGGTCTCCAGCTCGAACGCCGGGTCGCCCGGGTACAGGTTGGTCGTCGCCGGGTCGTTGACGTGGGACAGGCTGATCAGCCGGGTCTTTCCTGGCTTCAACGCCGCTCCCCCGCTCTGCGCCGCCGACGCGCTCGTGGCCAGGCCCGCGGTGCCGGCCACCGCACCGCCCGCGGCCGCGGCCAGCAGGTGTCGTCGCTGCATGTCGGTCCCCCTCGCATCCGTGCTCTGGGTCTGCGGCCAGGTGCCGCATGTCACCTTGCACCCGTACACCTGCCGGCGCAAGATCTGCCGTCCTACCCGGCGTGGCGGGACCTTCGACCCAGGGCGACACCCGCCGCACTGCCTAAAGTCAGCCGGGAAGGGAACCGTGTGCGGGTTCCGGACGACTAACCAGGCAGACGAGTGGGGGGTTGCGCGTGTCGAAGCGCCAGCGGGACTCGCGCGAGTACGCGCGACAGATGCGGTTGATCCAGGAGCGGGCGACCGCGCGGCAGGGCCGGATGCGCCGGGCGACAGCCGCGATCACCGCCGTCCTGGTCGTGTTCGCGGTCATGATCGTCGCGAAGCTCGCCGGTGCGGGCTCGGGCACGCAGGCGCCGCCCGCCGCGTTCCCGACGGGTGAGGCCGCCGCGGCGATCGTGGCGAAGGTGACCTCGGTGCCGCCGGCGACCCTCGACCAGATCGGCACCGGCTCGGCCGAGGTCCTGCCGAAGGCCGTCACCGGGCAGCAGGTGCTCACCGAGGGCGGGAAGCCCCTGGTGCTGTACGTCGGCGCCGAGTACTGCCCGTTCTGCGCCGCGCAGCGCTGGCCGGTGGTGGTCGCGCTGTCCCGCTTCGGGACGTTCACCGACCTCGCGATCTCGGCGTCCGCGTCCGACGACGTGTACCCGAACACCCCGACCGTGTCGTTCCACGGCAGTTCGTACACCAGCGACCTGCTCACCTTCCAGGGCGTCGAGACGAGCAGCCGGACCCGCAAGGGCAACTCGTACACGCCGCTGGACCAGCTCACGCCCCAGCAGGCGCAGCTCGTGCAGCAGTTCAACGCCCCGCCGTACGTGGACGCGAAGTCCGCCGGGTCGATCCCGTTCGTCGACTTCGCGAACCAGGCGATCACCTCCGGCGCGTCGTTCAGCCCGGAGCTGCTCGCCGGGATGACCGCGGACCAGGTCGCCACGGCCCTGTCCGACCCGTCCAGCGAGATCGCCAAGGCGATCGGCGGCAACGCCAACGCGATCACCGCCGTCCTGTGCAAGATCACCGGCGGCAAGCCGGCGAACGTCTGCACCACCCAGGCCGTGACCGTCTTCCAGGGAAAGGTGTGAGCATGACTCTGGTGCAGCGGTGGGTGCCGCCCACCTCGCTGGTGCTGTCCGTGCTCGGCCTGGCCGTGTCGGTGTACCTGACGTATGAGCACTTCACGTCCTCGACGACCCTGGCCTGCCCCGACACGGGCGCGCTGAACTGCCTGAAGGTCACCACCAGCGAGCAGTCCACCGTGTTCGGGGTGCCCGTCGCCGTCCTCGGCCTGCTGTACTTCGTGGCGATGCTGGCCATGTCGGCGCTGTGGCGGATGCCGCGCCGGGACGTGCGGCTGGTCCGCCTGGCCACCACCGGGGTCGGGGTGCTGTTCGTCATGTGGCTCGTCTACGCGGAGCTCTTCACCCTCGACGCGATCTGCCTGTGGTGCACGGCGGTGCACGTCCTGGCGGTCGGGCTGTTCGCGGTCACGGCCCTGGGCACGGCGTACGCGGACCCGGCGGATCTTTCCTGATTTTTCCGCACGGCCGCCGGAACTTTCCGGTCTCCCCGGACGACTACCCGTCGACCTTGTTCCTGCCTCCGAGAGGACAGCCCGCATCATGCGCCTGACCCACGTGGTCCGCGCGGGTGTCGCCGTCGCCGCGGCCGCCGCCGCGGCACTCGCCTTCCCCGCCGCCGCATCCGCCCACGTCACCGTCAACCCGAGCACCGCCACGCAGGGCGGCTACACGAAGGTGACGTTCCGGGTGCCCAACGAGCGCGACGACGCGTCCACCACCAAGGTGGAGATCGCGCTGCCGACCGACAAACCGATCGCGTCGGTGTCGCTCAAGCCGGTCCAGGGCTGGACGGCGGTCGCCGAGAACAGCAAGCTCGCCACCCCGATCAAGACCGACGACGGCGAGATCACCGACGCCGTCTCGAAGATCACCTGGACCGCCGGCGCCGGCGCGGAGATCAAGCCGCACCAGTTCCAGGAGTTCGACGTCTCCCTCGGCCCGCTGCCGGTCACCGACCAGATCGTGTTCAAGGCGCTGCAGACGTACTCCACCGGCGAGGTCGTCCGCTGGATCGACGAGCCCGCCGCGGGTGCCGAGGCCGAGCACCCCGCCCCGGTCCTGAAGCTCACCAAGAAGACCGACACCGCCACCCCGGCCGCCGGCGCCTCCGCACCGGCGGCCACCGCGACCGGGGCGAAGGACGACGGCGGTGACGGCACGGCCATCGGCCTCGGCGTCGCCGGCCTGGTCCTCGGCCTGGCCGGCCTGGTCGTCGCCGTCCTCGCGTTCCGCCGCGCCGGTCCTCGCCCCACCGCCTGATCCGGCGCCGTCCGGGCCGCCCTCCCGGGTGGCCCGGGCGGCGCGCCGCGTCCCCGGTCGCCGCGAAGATTCTCCGTCCCCCGGGTGGTTGAACCCGCAACTGTCTGGTGGGGTACACCTCAGGAGGACCCGCGCCGACGAGGGAGACCCGGTTGACCAGGGACGAGGAGCTGATGACCGCGCTGTACACCGAGCATTACGGTGTGCTGCTCGGCTTCGTGTCACGGTACGAACGTGACCGCCACCGTGCCGAGGACCTCGTCCAGGAGACCCTGCTGCGCGCCTGGAAGCACATCGGGCGCATCGACGTCAGCCGGGACACCACCAGGGCGTACCTGCTGACGATCGCGCGCAACGTGGTCAGCAACGCGTGGCGGGCGGACCAGCGCCGCCCCCGGCTCGTCGACGACCCCGACGCGATCGCCGCTGTCGCCGACGCCGGCAACGTCGACGACCTCGTGGAGGGCTGGCTGGTCAGGGCCGCCCTGGACCGGCTGTCCGTCGAGCACCGGCAGGTCGTGGAGTCCGTCTACTACGACGGCCGCACCGTCGCCGACACCGCCCGCCGCCTGTCGGTGCCCGAGGGCACCGTGAAGTCGCGCGCCTACTATGCGGTCCGGGCGCTGCGCGCGGTGTTCGAGGAGATGGGGGTGCTGCGATGACCACCCCGGACCGCGGCGCGGACGACGGCACGCACGAGGCGGTGCACCGGCTGATCGGCGGGTACGTCCTCGGCGGGCTCGACGGGGACGACCAGGCACGCGTCGACGCGCACCTGAGCGGCTGCCCCGCCTGCAGGGCCGAGGTCGAGCGGTTCGCCCCGGTGGCCGAGCTGCTGCAGCGGCTGCCGGCCGACCCACCGCCCGCGCCTCTGGAGCCGCCGTCGCAGCGCGGTCTCGACGCGTTGCTGCGCCGGGCCCGCCGGCCTTCCCCCCGCGACCAGCGGCGCCGGGCCGGCCTGCTCGTGGGCGCGGCGGCGGTGGTCGTCCTGGTCGCCGCCGGGTCGTTCCTCTGGCCGCGGTCCGCTCCGGCACCGCGGGAAGGCGCCCCGCAACGCCAGCTACCGGCCGTGCAGCAGCAGCCGTCGCCCTCCGGCGGCGGTTCCGCTCCGGCCGGCACCGTGGTCCAGTTCACCGCCGCCGCGGGCAGCGCCCTGTCGGGCCGGGCGACGCTGACCCCGCGCCAGTGGGGCGTGTCGGTGGCGCTCGAGGTCACCGGCCTGCCCGGCGACGGACCGTTCGTGCTCCGCGTCGTCGGGCGCGGCGGGCAGGAGGAGCAGGCGGCGTGCTGGGGCCGGACCACGTCGGCGTCGGCCCGGGTGACGGGCGCCAGCTCCATCCAACTCCCGAACGTCGACAAGGTCACCGTCTCCGACCACGACGGCCACCTCCTGGGCACGGCCGCCCAGCGCTGACCCGCCGCGACCGCCGGGGTCAGGGCGTCCTGAGGATGCAGTCGCCGCAGGTGCCGCCGCCCGGGATGCGGTAGTACAGGCAGCAGTTGCGGCGGCGCAGTGTCCGGCCGGTCAGGTCGGCGGTGCCGGCGAGCGGCGCGACGTCGAGCAGCCCGGCGACCGTCGCCCAGGCCGCCGGGTCGCCGAGCTGGCCGGCCGCGCCGGCGAGGGCCGAGCTGACGTTGCCCCACAGCACCTTCGGCGACAGCCGGAACTCGGCCCGGAACACCGCCAGGAGCGGTTCGACCAGGCCCAGCAGGATGTCGTCGCGGAACGATCCCTCGCCCCGTGGCGCGTCGCAGGCCATCGGCCAGGGGCCGCCGGGGACGGGCTTCCAGTACAGCTGCGAGGGCCGCGGGAAGCGTGGTGCGGCCAGCGGCGGGGCCACCAGCCGGGACGCGACGCCGAGGAACGTCACCGATGCCACGACCCGCACCGGCACCACCGCCGGGTCAAGGCCGAACATCGTCACGAGCGTCTCCCGCGCGACCGCGACCCGCTCCGCGGCGACGGCCGGGTCGAGCAGCTCGGTGAACGGCCGCCACCCGTCGCCGGGCGTGAAGTCCTCCCAGACGAAGTACGGGTTCACCCGCGCAGCCTAGTGCACCGGGCGGCGTCGTCGACCGCGTCGGCGGCCGGACCCGCGATAGCATGGGCTGATGTCCGTGACCGCAGACACCGGTGAGCGTTCGCGGATCATCGATGCCGCCTACCGTTGCCTGGTCGACGCCGGCGGCGGCGGTCTGTCCGTCACGGGGGTCCTCACCGCCGCGGGCCTGTCCACGCGGGCGTTCTACCGGCACTTCGGCTCCAAGGACGCGCTGCTGCTGGCGATGTTCCGGCGCGACAGCGACCGGGTGCACGCCGAGCTGTCCGCGGCCGCGGCCGCCGCCGCGACCCCGCCCGAGGCGTTGCGGGCCTGGATCTCCGGGATGTTGTCGCTGACCGCCGACAGCCGGGGCAGGCGGCGGGTCCTGGCGATGTCGTGCGGCGAGCTGATGGGCACCGCCGGCTATGTCGCGGAGCGGGCCCGGATGACGGCCGCGCACCACACGGCGGTCGCGGCGATCCTGCAGCGGGGCCGCGCCGACGGTTCGCTGCCGTGGGCCGATCCCGACGCGGACGCGCGGACGATCACCGCGGCGCTGTATACGGCGTTCCAGGAGCGCATGGCCGCCGATCCCGCACCGGAGGGCGCGGAGGCGGCGGCCCGTCAGGTCACCGACTTCGCGCTGCGGGCACTCGGCGCCGCCTGACGTCTTTTGCCACCTGTGGCCTATTGGCTACAGTCAGCCCATGCCGCCACGGTACGAGCGGGTCGCCGACGCCCTCAGGGACCAGATCATGGCCGGGACGCTGCGCCCTGGAGCCTTGATCCCGAGCGCCGCGACGATCGCCCACGAGCACGACGTCGGCCGCGACACGGCACTCAAGGGCATCGCCGTGCTCAGGCGGGAAGGCCTGCTGTTCCTCGCCCCCGACAAGTCGATCCGGGTCGGGCCGGCGGCGGCCAGGGCGACCCGCGGCCCGCTGAGCGTCCCCGACGAGGTCCTCGAGGTCCCCGCCGACGCCGTCGTCCGGGCCAGGATGCCGACCCGCAAGGAGCGGGAACGCTTCAACCTGTCCGAGGGTGTCCCGGTCCTCGTCGTGCGCACCCCGACCGGCGAGGAGCTGCACCCCGCCGACCGGATCGGCATCCGCCTGCGGTGACCGCCCGGTCAGTCCGCCCAGGCGGCGACGCTGTCGAGGCGGGTGACGATCGTGTGCCAGGTCCAGCGGACCGGGCCGGGGTCGAGGGCGTCGAGGCCGCGGCGGGCGGACCTGCCGGCGAGGGTCCGGTCGGCGTGCCGCAGCAGTCCGTCGACGGCGTCGAGCAGGCCGCCCGGGGCGAGGTGCGCGCCGACGTCGGTGAGCTCGTAGGCGTCGGCGAGCTCCGCGACCAGGTCCCGGGCGGCGATCAGCAGGTCCGGTTTCCACTGCCGCGGCTCGAACCCGAGGTTGTACAGCACCAGGTCCAGGTCGACCTGCTCCTCATCGCCGGAGTGGTCGCCGGAGTGGTCGCCGGGGTGCTCGCCGCCGAGGTTGCTGACCAGCGTGACGAACCGGTCCCGGGCCCACGGCCACCCGTCGAGGGCGGCGAGCTCGTGGCCGTCGTCGTCGCCGAGGTACTCGCACAGCCCCTCCACGCTGCGGAACAGCAGCGGGCCGCCGCCGCGGCTGAGGAAGACGGTCTCGTCGGGCTCGACGAACCTGGCCCGGATCGTCCACCCGCTGCCGGACGGCAGGCCGATGAGCACGGGCTGGAACGGCGCGTCCCGCCACACCCCGCCCGGCACCAGCGTGCCCGGCAGCGGCATCCAGTCCCACAGGTGGCCGCCGTCCGCTCCGGCCTGCTCCGGCGCCGTCACCGGCGCGGCGTGGAGCAGGACGGGCCGCGCCGCCACCGCCAGCCCAGCCACGGCCTGCGCCCCCGGCGCCGCGACAACGTCCCGCGATCCGACCGCGCCCGCGACAGGATGCGCGCCGCCCTCGGCAACGGACGGCGCACCGGGCACAGCGGCAGGCGGCGCACCGGGCACAGCGGCGGACGACGCACCCGACACGGCGGCGGACGGCGCGGACACGGCGACAGACGGCGCGCCGGACACAGCGGCGGACGGCGCACCCGACACGGCAGCGGACGGCGCACCGGACACGGCGACAGACGGCCCACCGGGGACGGCGGCGGACGGCGCACCGGAGTCCGCGGCGGCGGAATGCGGACCGGGGTCCGGGCCGTCGGCGGGAACCGGGCCGGCGCTGGGACCGGCGCCGGCGGCGACGTCCGGACCCGCGCCGGGGACCGCGGGCCGCGGACCAGGACCAGGGCCGGGGCCGGGGCCGGGGGCAGCGACGGAACCCGGACCGGAGCCGGTCTGGGTGGCGGTCAGGATCGCGAGGGCGCCCTCGGCGGCCGCGAGCTTCGGGTGGGCGACGGCGACCGGCACGATCCCCGCGACCCGGTGCAGCAGCGTCGCGACGAGCGGCATCAGCGAGGCGCCGCCCGCGAGGTGCACCCCGGCGACCTCCTCCCCGGCGGCCCCGGCGGCGCGGATCGTCCGCAGCGCCAGCTCGGCCGTGGGACGCAGCACGGGCGTCGCGATCCGCTCCAGGTCCGCGGGGGTCAGGCTCACGTCGCCGCGGCCCGCGACGCGGACGACGGCGGGCGTCCCGGCGGACAGGATCTCCTTGGCGCGCCTGGCCTGGTCGAGGACCCGCCGCCGGTCGGCGGCCGTGAGGTGCCCGCCGCCGGGGGTCGCCGCGATGAGGTGCCCGGCGATCGCGGCGTCGACGGCGTGCCCGCCGGCCCCGGCCAGGCCCGCGGCGGCGACGATCCGCGGCCCGCCCGTCCCGGCCCGGACGACGGCGACCTCGCAGGTGGCGGCGCCGAGCTCGTACACGACGGGACACCGCTGCGAAGCGTCCTGGACGTGACCGGTCAGCGCCGCCGCGACCGCGACCGGTGACGGCACGAGCCGGGCGGCCGGCAGGCCCGCCATCGACGCCGCGGTCAGCAGGGCGCCGCGCTGGTGGGTGCCCCAGGACGCGGGGTGGGTGAGGGCGACCTCGTGCAGCGGCGTGCCGCCCGTGTGCCGCAGCGCCTCCGCGTGTACCGCCCACAGCACCGCGGCGAGCAGGTGCACGACGGGGATGCCGGTGCCGCCGAGGACGACGGTCTCCTCGGCGGCGCGCAGCTTCGGGTGGGGCTCGAACCGGTCGGGGTCGGTCGTCCCGCCGCGGACCGCGTCGCCGCCGACGGCGAGGACCCCCGCGGCGACGTCGAGGTGCACCGCCGACGGCAGCAGCGGCGAGCCGTCGAACAGCAACGGCACGGTCCGCCCGCCGCCGTCGCCGAGGACGGCGACGGTGCAGTCCGTGCCGAGGTCGATCGCGAGATGCATCGCACGATGGTGTCAGCCGGGCCGCGCCGGCGACACCCTGGATCCGCAGGAGGTCAGTGGCCGGTGTGGATGCCGAGCGGGTCGGTGAGCACGCCGCCGGGGTCGTCGTCCTCGTCCTCTGGGGCGGCGTGCGCACCGCGGGTGAACGACCCGGTGTCCTCGCCCGCGGTGGTGAGGTGGTCGACGACGACGGCGGTGACGTTGTCCCGGCCGCCGGCGAGGACGGCCCGGTGCACGAGGAGCTCCGCGGCGGCCTGCGCGACCGGCTCGGCCCGCAGGACGGCGGCGATCTCGTCGTCGGTGAGCTCCAGCGACAGCCCGTCGGAGCAGACGACGAAGCGCTCCCCCGGCACCGGCGGCAGCACCCACAGGTCGGCGTCCGGGGAGGGCCTGGTGCCGAGCGCCCTGGTGATCACGCCGCGCCGCCGGGTGACGCTCTCCGGGGCGGTGTGGTCGATGGTGAGCTGGGTGAGGACGTCGCCGGCGAAGCGGTACACCCGGGAGTCGCCGACGTTGAAGACGGCCCACCGCTCCACGTCGCCGTCGAGGACGAGGCTGATGCCGGTGAGGGTGGTGCCCATGCCGGTGCGGACCGGATGCTCGACCGCGGACGCGAGGATGTCGGCGTTGGCGCGGGCGACCGCGTCGTGGACGTCCTGCGGGGTCCGCTCGGCGCGGTCGGCGAGCCGGCGCAGCGCCTCGACGGCGAGCGCGCTGGCGATGTCGCCGGCGGCGTGGCCGCCCATGCCGTCGGCGACGGCGAACACACCGTCGGCGACGAGCGCGCTGTCCTCGTTGCGCCGGCGGACCCGGCCGACGTCGCTGGCGGCTCCCGCCCGCACCGCCGCCATCACGCGCTCACCGCGGCCTCGGCGCCGAAGCGCTCGACCAGGGCGGCGATGACGTCCTCGCGGGCGACCGGGACGGGCGCCGAGCCTTCGGCGGCGAGCAGCCACGTGCCGTCGGCGGCGCGGGCGACGGAGAACCCGGGCCTGATCACGACGGCGGCCTCGCCGTCGCCGGCGGTGCACCGGTCGACGAACCGGGCGAGGGGCGACGCGAGCGGCTCGGCCGGGTCGAGGGCCTCGATGCCGAAGAGCCCGAACGGCCCGGGGTAGACGGCGAGCCGCGCCGCGGTGCCGCTGAACAGGTGCATTTGGAGGGTGCGGTCGCCGGCGGAGCCGGCCGCCTCGGTCGTGGTGTGCAGCGTCGACAGGGCGGCGACGGCGCCGAGGACGAGCGGGCCGGGCACGACGCTGCCGCCGTCGTCGGTGCACAGGCCGCGGGCGAGCAGCGACGCGACCCCGGCGGCGGTGACGATGTCGGTGGCCGCCTCCGGCTGCAGGGCGAGCCCGCGCCGGACGTCGTCCATGGCGGCGGCGCGCTCGCCGCCGGGCCCGGCGGCGGAGCGGAGCAGGAACTCGAGCTCCGCGAACGTGCACAAGGTGGTGTCGGCCATGCTCCTCCTTCTGGTGCTCGTGTCCCGTGCACTTGCATGATCGCCCGGCCCGGACGCGAAAGTCATGCGCTTCGCGAGACGTCAGCACCTTTGGATGCGTCGGCTCGGTCTGCCAGGGGCACCGGCTGGCGGCTCGATCCCGGCAAGGGTGCGGGTGGCGCCGGCCGGCACCGGAACGCACCGGAAGAACGGCCCGATGAGACTACCACCGCCGGCCCCTCCCGCTCGTAGACTGCCGGACCCCCCGAAAGCCCGCAGGTTCGTACCCGGCCGGTCGATCTTGCGGGTGTGACGCCGGAACCTGGTCGTGACGCCCGTCGGCGGCGCTGGGCCGGGTTCGCGCTGGTCGCCGCCGTCTTCGTGGCGGGCCTCGCGGTCGCCGCCGGCGGCGCCGTGACGGTGTCCCGGGTCGAGCAGCGGCACGCCGCCCGGCTGATGGACCGCTACACCGACGACATCGGCGTGGCGGTCACCGACCAGGTCGAGAACTACCGGGACCTGGCCACGGACCTCGCCGCGTCCCTCGGCGCCCAGTCCGACCTGACCGCCGACGACTTCGCCGCGATCACCTCCGGGCTGACCCGCGACCGCCTGCCGGGGCTCAGCGGTCTCGGTTTCGCGGTCGCGGCGGCGGACGCCGAGGTGCCTGCGGTCCAGGCGTACTGGCGGGGGCAGGGCGCGACGGGGCTCACCCTGCTGCCCGTCGGCTCCGGCACCGAGCACGTCCTCGTGGTGCTCAACCGCAGCCTCGACGGGCAGTCGGTCGCCGGCCGGGACCTCAGCCAGGCGCCGGCCCTCAACGAGGTCCTCGGCACCGCCCGCCGGACCGGCGGTTTCGCGCTCAGCGAGCCGTACGTGCTGCTCAAGGACCAGAACCTGCCGGTGGAGCGCCGGCAGACGTCGTTCTCGCTCGCGGTGCCGGTCTTCGCGCAGCACGGCACCCCCGACGCCGGCGGGTTCCGCGGCTGGCTCGTCCTCGGGGTCCGCGGCGGGGACTTCCTGGCGGAGACCCTGCGGACCCATGCGCGGGGTGCCGTCGGTGTACAGCTGAGCGAGGGCAAGGTGATCGCGGTCCTTCCGGCGCCCGGCAGCGGCGACGGTTCGCTGCGCCGGGACCGGGTCCTGCCGGTCGGACAGCGGTCCTGGCGGCTGCTGGTGACACCGGCGTACGAGCTGCTGACCCCCACCGACCGGCGGATGCCGGAGCTGACCTTCGCGGCCGGTGCGGTGATCACGCTGCTGCTCGCCGGGCTCGTCGGCATCCTCGCCGGCGCCCGCAACCGCGCGATGTCCCAGGTCGACGCGGCCACGGCGGCGCTGCGGCTGGACATCGAGCGCCGCCGGGAGACCGAGGCCCGCCTCCGGGAACGCGAGGGCGAGCTGCGGCACCTCGCGTTCCACGACCCGCTGACCGGCCTGGCGAACCGGGTCCTGTTCTACGAGCGGGTCGGCCACGCGCTGCGGACCCACGCCCGCTCCGGCCGCCCCCTCGCGGTGCTGTTCATCGACCTCGACGGCTTCAAGGAGGTCAACGACACCCTCGGCCACACCGCCGGCGACGCCGTCCTGCGGGAGGTCGGCCGCCGCCTGACGGCGTGCCTGCGGACCGGCGACACGGTCGCCCGCTTCGGCGGCGACGAGTTCGCGGTCGTCGCCGAGGACCTCGCCACCCGCACCGACGTGCAGGTCGCCGCCGACCGGATCGTCGCCGAGGTCGAACGCCCCATCGACGCCGGCGGCACCCTCGTCACGGTCACCGCGAGCGTCGGGGTCGCCCTCAACGACCCCGGCGCCGAGGTCGACGACATCGTGCGGGCCGCCGACGCCGCCATGTACCGGGCGAAGACCACCGGCAAGGGCCGGGCCGTGCTGGCGCAGTGAGCGGATTTTCCGGTTCACCTGCGGGTGGGCCCGGTGGAGGGGCACCGTCGGAGGGGTGGATCACGCAACCGTGGTGAGTCGGCGCGGCGTCCTGCTGGCGGCCGCCGCCCTCGGGTTGTCCGTCCCGTCCAGGGCATCCGCATCCGCGTCTGCCGCCCCGCCGCCGCTGTCGCCGGTGAGCATGGCGACGCACATCCACGGCCCGTTCAGCGAGGGACTCGCCAGCTACTCCGCGCACGTGGAGCAGGCCCGCAAGCACAAGGTCGACGTCATCTGGTGGACCGACCACGACTTCCGCATCGCCGCGGCCGGGCACCGGCAGGCCGTGCACTTCGACGGCGCCTCCGAGCCCGAACACGGCATGGCGTGGACGTGGAAGGAACACGTCACCGGCAAGCCGGGCGCCCACACGGCCGCCTTCGTCTCCTCGCCCCGCTCCCCCGGCGACGGCCCCACCGGCAAGGCGCTGCGGCTGGCCGCCTCCGGCGACGGCTCGCTGCGCCTCGAAGGCGTCGCCTGGAACGCGATGGCGAACGCCTGCGTCGCCGACACCACGCTCACCCTGGACGTCCTGCCCGAGCAGCTCACCGGCGGCGCCCTGACCCTGGACGTCCAGCTGTCCGACCACCCGGGCAAGGGGATCCTGCACCTGCGGTACGACATCGGCGGCGCCGGCAAGGCCACCCACGCGGCGGACGGATCGGTCGGCACGGTGCGGCTGCCCGCGAAACCCGGCGCGTGGCAGACGCTGACCTTCAAGCTGTGCGACGACATCGCCGTGCTGTGGCCGGACATCGTCGCCGCCGACAACGCCCTCACCGGCCTCGCCCTGGAGGTCCGCAAGGCCCGCTTCGTCGTCGACCGTCTCGTCTTCACCCGCGCCCGGCGGAGCGGCCAGGCCGGCGAACAACTGCGCGCCGAGGTCCTCGCCGCGGTCGCGAAACGCCACCCGGACGTGACCCAGTTCCGCGCCCTCGAGATCTCGATGGTCCGCCACCTCAACTGGTTCGGCGGCGACCTGACCCTGCCGTCCTTCCCCAGCCCCCCGCTGCGCGACAACGACCCCGAGCTCCTGGCCTCCATGGTCACCTGGCTGCACGCCCACGGCGGCCTGGTCTGCTGGAACCACCCCCTCGACGTGACGAAGCGCGACGAGCTCGCGAAACTCCTCGTCACCCGCCACGCCCTGGGCGTCGACCTCGTCGAGATCGGCCGCGACCCGTTCAAGGACCTGCTGTGGGTGTACGACGTGGCCGCCCGCAACGGCGTGTTCTTCACCGCCCTGGGTTCCAGCGACGACCACGACGCCACCGACTGGACGTTGAACGAGGAGCACTTCGTCAGCCACGTCTGGTCCCCGTCGAAGGACCGCGCGGACCTCCTGCGCGCCCTGTCCGCCGGCGCCGCCTGGTTCACCGACCTCGTCTCGTACCGCGGCGCCATGGACCTCCGCGTCGCCGGCATCTCCTACATGGGCGCGGTCCTGGTCGGCAAGACCCCGGTGAAGGTCGACGTCACAGCGACCAGGCTCCCGAAGGGCGCCCACCTGGAAACCGTCGTCGGAAAGCTCGGCCCCGGCCTCACCCCGTCCACGACGGTCAAGGCGGACCTGTCGTCGGTCACGCTGCAGCCGGGCTCGTACGTCCGCACCCAGGTCCGCCTGAAGAACGACACCATCGCCGGCGTCTCGAACCCGCTCTGGCTCCTGCCCGCACCACCTTCGACCCCGATCCCCCCGGCCCGCCGCCGCGCCCTCCCCTACTGAGCGTCAGGCCTCGCGCCACCCCACCCCGAAGAGCGGGTCCGGCTCCGGCAGCCACTGGTCGTACATGCATGGCACCGCGTCGTCCATGGCGTCGGCGACGGACTCGAGCAGGTGCGCGGTGCCGTCCCACACCGGTTCGTCGTGGTTCTCCTCGCCGGAGCAGTAACCGACGCCGCCTCTCCTCGGGCCGTCCCGCAGGTCCACGTAGAGATAGCCGCCGCAATGGTCCTGGGCGATCGTGAGGAACAGGTCGAGATAGGCCAGCGACGACTCCCCGGCGGGGCCGTCAGCGGCCGTGCTCTCGCCCATCTCGCGCCAACCGTCCCGGCGCATCCGGCTGTCGCGCAGGGCGCCGGCGGCCGAACACGGCGTACACCCCGGAGGCAGACACAGCAGCATGCCGCTGATGCCGTCGGCCAGCAGCCACCACCGTCTGAGATCGTCGGGAAGCAGCACGCCCAAGGCCCGCTCCACGTCCTCGATCACCTGCGCGCCCGCCGGCGGCGCGATGTCATCGACGTGCCCAGGCGCGTTGACCGACAGCCACCGCACGATGCGCGCCCAGGACTGCTCCACGCCCGCCACCACGGCTACATTCTGCGACACACTCCAGCACCGGGTGACCGAACGCCGCACCCGCGAGCTGGCGACTCGCCGGTCGCCGGTCACGCTGCGGCCAGGTCCGCCTGAGGAACGACACGTCGCCGGCGTCTCGAACCCGCTCTGGCTCCCGCCCAGCCCGCCGCCGTTCAGGTCACGCTCGGTGTGGCCCCGGCGGCACCGAGCCGCTCGGCCAGCAGTTGCATCTCCGCGTACGTGCCGGTCAAGCCCTCGCCGGTGAGCCGCTCCAACGCTTCCTTGGCCTCGGCCACCCCAGCACCGCCGTCCCGCAGCACCTTCATCAACCGAACCCGCACCGGACGCGACACGACGTCGTCGACCCGCAGCCGCGCAGGTCCACACTGGTCGATGAGCGCCGCCCGCAGCGCTTCAGGCGTATCACCCCGCCCGCACTCGTCCGTCTCAACCCCGCAGTCGTCACACCGGCGATGGACCGACCACTCGATCCCACCGTGAAACACGAACTGCGAGAGATACAACCGCATCGAGCCGCCGCAGTCGTCGCACCGCCTCGTGAGCCGCGCCTCACCCACGGCTGATCCGACCACCCCACGCCGTCATACCGGTTGATGCTACGGAAAGCCGCCGACGCCTAACGGACCGACCGCGGACCGTCGTGGACTCCACGCCCGACCACGGGATCAGGACCGCCCGGCCGTTGGCATACGCGCATCAACAAAGCGGCACCCACCATTGAAGAAGCCCGACCATCAACTTCCGGACGCCAATGCCCCCGATGACGAGACGGGCACGAAACAAAGACCGCCAACCACACCCGACCAACCCACGACGAGAAAGCTGAAGGAGGTGCTCCGCGACCACGAAGACGGCCTCGCCGTCGCGCCGCAGAACTACACCGTTGCCGACGCGGTCCGGGACTGGCTGACCTACGGCCTCAACGGGCGGTCAGAGGCGACCGCGTCGAAGTGCACGGGGATGCGCAACACCCACATCATCCCCGACCTGGGCGCCCGGAAGCTGCGCGTGTTGAGCGCGAGCGACATCGACAAGTGGCTAGCCACCAAGGCCAAGACGCTCAGCACGGCGACCCTGCAGAACCTGCACAACTACCTCAACCGGGCAATCACCAGGGCCATGGCCCGGGACAAGGTGAAGCCCAACGTCGTGGCGCTGTGCGGCGTGCCGACCGGGCAACCGGGCCGCCCGTCGAGGTCGCTCACGCTCGCGCAGGCAAGCGCGCTGCTCGACGCGGCCAAGGGTGCGCCGGCAGAGGCGTACATCGTGACGTCCCTGCTGACCGGCGCGCGAACCGAGGAACTGCGGGCGCTGACTTGGGCGCACGTCGACCTCGTCGGCCTGGACGACGTCGACCCGCCAATCCCGCCATCCATCCAGGTGTGGCGGTCGGTCCGGGCTGGCGGGGACACCAAGACCAAGAAGTCCCGGCGCACTCTCGCCATCCCTGCCCGGTGCGTCGTGGCGCTCACCGCGCACCAGGCGAAGCAGCGCAAGGACCGGCCGGACTGGCGGGAGACCGACCTGGTGTTCTCGACGTCGAGCGGCGCGGCGCTCGACGCGGCCAACGTGCGGCGCGCCTTCCGGGCAGTCGCCAGGAAGGCCGGGCTGACGGATCACAACTGGACGCCGCGCGAGCTACGGCACAGCTTCGTGTCGCTGCTGTCCAGCGGGGGAATGCGGATCGAGGAGATCGCCGATCTCATGGGTCATGCCGGCACGCGGGTCACCGAGGCGGTCTACCGCCACGAGCTCCGCCCGGTCCTCTTGAACGGGGCGGTCGCCATGGACAAGATTTTCGGTCCAGCCGACAATGAGGTACCGAACGCCGGAAAGCTGACCTGAGGGCAGAGGAATCGGTGAAAGGTCGAGTCGTTGCCGAGCGCATGATCCTGCTGAACAGGGTGGACCGCTGGTTCGTGCTCGATCAGCCGGTCTTCGTTGCGGCTGGCCAAAGCTACTGGATCGATCATGAAGCCAGCGTGCTGTGTATCGACCGGGGAGATGGCCGGGTTGAGCAAGTGCCCGGGTTCATGTGCCGCTGAGGCCAGATGCTCAGGCACTCAGTTGGGCACTCAGGCAAAAGCAGAGGGCCGGTCGACTGTGTCGACCGGCCCTCTGACCTGCGTGGGCGATACTGGGTTTGAACCAGTGACCTCTTCCGTGTCAAGGAAGCGCGCTCCCACTGCGCCAATCGCCCTAGCTGTGGTGCCTCACCGGGGTGGGGCCTTTCGAGGTGGGAACGGGATTTGAACCCGTGTACACGGCTTTGCAGGCCGTTGCCTCGCCTCTCGGCCACCCCACCGTGGTCACCTATTCCCGAGCGGACGACGAGATTCGAACTCGCGACCCTCACCTTGGCAAGGTGATGCGCTACCAGCTGCGCTACGTCCGCACCGCCTGGCCAATCCCGCACCCGGCGACGGATGCAAACTCTAGCCGACCTCCATCCGTCATGCCAAACCGGTATCCGGATCCGGCGCGTCGGGGTGTGGTCATCCTGGTTGGGCGGCCAGGCCCGCGCAGGTCCGGAGGCTGTCGTACCGCTGGCTGAGCTTGGTCGCGGCGGTGCCGGTGAGCAGGGTGGGCCGGCCGGTGTCGGAGACGACGGCCGGGAGGAACTCCCGTTTGGTGACGGTGCGGTCCCTGACCGTGAGCCGCAGGACGCCGGTCTCGGTGCTCTTGGAGGTGCCGTACCAGAGGAAGTTGCCCATCCCGTAGGCGACGAAGGTGGGGCCGAGCCAGCCGGAACCCTGCAGCGTGTGGGCGTGCGCGCCGATGATGAGGTCGGCTCCGGCGGCGGAGAGTCTGCCGGCGAAGGCCTTCTGGGCGTTGTTGGCGCAACTATTACCTTCGTCACCCCAGTGGTTGAAGACGATGACGAGGTCGGCCTGGGAGCGGGCGGCGGTGACCGCGGCGGTGGCGCGGGCGGTGTCGAAGGCCATCGCGATGCCGGGTTTGGCGGGGCCGGGGGCCCAGCTGGAGGCGAGCTCGCCGACCTGGTTGAAGCCGAGCACCGCGATCTTCACGCCGCGGACGGTGGTCAGCCAGGGGCGGTACGCCGCGTCGGCGTCGGCGCCGGCCCCGAACGCCGGGAAGGACGCCGCGTGGAGGGCGTCGAGGGTGTCGAGCAGCCCGACCCGGCCGTAGTCGAGGGTGTGGTTGTTGGCGATGCTGACCGCGTCGATCCCGGCCGCCTTCAGGGCGTCGATCGCGACGGGTGTGGTGCGGAAGTGGTACGTCTTCGGTTCCTCGGTGCCCCTGGACGTGATCGCGGTCTCCAGGTTGACGATCGTGAGGTCCGCCGCGGACAGCTGCCCGGCGATGGGGCCGAACGCGGTCGCCGGGTCCTTCAGCAGCTTCGCGGTGCGGTCCATGAAGTGCACGTCGCCGGCGAAGACGAGCGTCAGGTCGACCGGCGCGGGGGACGGCGGCGGCGGGGGCGAGGCGCTCGAAGACGCCGAGGGGGCCGGCGCGGACGGCGCCGCCGTGGCCGTGCAGGCGGCGGCACCTGCGAGGACGAGCAGCGGCACCGCGAACGTCATGCGTCTCACGAAGTCACGCTATCGGGTGACCGCCCCCCTCGGTGAACACCACACGACGATGCGCTAGAGTCTCAACAGCAACGCGGACGTAGCGCAGCTGGTAGCGCATCACCTTGCCAAGGTGAGGGTCGCGAGTTCGAATCTCGTCGTCCGCTCAGAGTTACAAACGCCAATGGGACCCGCCGCAGCGGGTCCCATTTCGCGTCACAGGAGGCGTTTGAGCAGCGCCCACGCGCCGAGGGTCAGCAGCGACACCGCCGCGACGAGGAAGATCAGCGACTGGGCGAGCTGCAACCGCCAGAACTGCCCGTCGGGGTGGAACGACGCACTGATGGTCGCGATCTGCTGCCGGTTGAGGCACGTCTCGATGGTGCCGTCGGTGCTCTTGCAGGACGACGGGTCGAAGTCGACGGCGACGCCCGCGGCGTTGTAGTAGGCGGAGCCGACCCGCCAGGCGTCGTCCGGGACCAGGCTGCGGCCGCTCTGCGAGCCGATCGCGTTGCCCTCGGCGACCGTGCCGCGGCGCTCGACCGGGTCGGCGTAGTTGGGCCGGGCCGCGGCGGCGACACCGATGAGCAGCACCAGGTAGCAGGCGATGGTGAGGGCCATGGCGGCGACCGTGTCGCGCCACAGCAGGCCGGCCGTGGCGCCGACGGCGATCGCGAGCAGGATGTAGGCCACCACCACGACGCCCTGCGTCTCGAACCCGGGCGTGGTCATGCGGCCGTGGGCGACGAAACTCAGCGGGCGCGGGCTGCAGCAGCCCGAGCCGGAGCGCGTGCCTGGTCTGGTGGACCAGCTGCAGGTATGTCGCCACACCCGAACGCCGGTCGATGCGGAACTCGATCACTCCAGACTGCTTTCACCAATTGGTTCGTGAAAGAGGTCTGCGCAGCGGCGACGAGCGATGTCAAGACGACCTGCCGCTCGAAGCGGTCTGGGTCTTTGGGCTCAGGCGCGGCGCCGGGATCGCCGTTAGCTTCGCAGGCGGCGGTTCCAGCAACGCTATCCACAGGAGACGTGCATGAGATCCCTTCGAGGCGCGCCGCGGTCGCGGCGGTTCATTCTTGCCGGCGTCGCGGTCGCCCTGGCCGGCTTCCTCGGCTGGTTCGCGACCGGGCCGCTGCACCTGGCCAGCGCCGACGACCGGCCGTTGTCGCAGGGGAAGCCGGCGACGGCGTCGTCGCTGGAGGGCCAGGGCTACCAGGCGCGGGCCGCGGTCGACGGCGACCCGAAGACCCGCTGGTCGAGCGCGTTCAGCGACCCGCAGTGGATCCAGGTCGACCTCGGCGCGTCCGTCGCGGTCGGCAAGGTCGTCCTCAACTGGGAGCGGGCCTACGCCACCGCGTTCGAGCTGCAGGTGTCCGTCGACGGGTCGGCCTGGCGCACGCTGTACACGACGACGAGCGGCACCGGCGGGGTGCAGACGCTGCCCGTGAGCGGCTTCGGCCGCTACGTGCGGATGTTCGGGACCAAACGGTCCAGCGGATACGGCTTCTCGTTGTGGGAGTTCCAGGTGTACGGGTCGGGCTCGGCACCCGGGACGGGGACCGCGCCGGCGAGCGGGACACCGGCGCCGCCGGCGAGCCCGAGCAGCCCGGCGGGCACGAGCGGGGCGGCCGGCTGGATCAAGGCGCCGAACCCGGTGACGAACGTCAAGGCGTCGCACGAGGTGCCGCCGAACAAGGGCGGGTTCCACGAGTTCCAGGCGAACTGCTCGGTCAGCCGGACCAACCTCGCCGACGACCCGATCGTCTTCCCCGGCCTGCCCGGGGCGTCGCACCTGCACACGTTCATGGGCAACACCACCACGAACGCGAACACGACCATCGAGTCGCTGTCGAAGGGGCAGACGACCTGCAAGGCGAAGGGCGACCTGTCCGCGTACTGGATGCCGACGCTGCTCAACGGCGACACCGCGGTCAACCCGGAGGGCCTGCAGGTCATCTACTACAAGGCCGGCGTGACCGACTACCGCAGCGTCCGCGCGTTCCCGAAGGGGCTGCGCTTCGTCGTCGGCAACGCGAAGAACACCGACGCCGACAAGTTCCTCGCCGCGACCGAGGAAGGCTTCGAGTGCGGCAACAGCTACAAGAACAAGAACATCCCGGCGACCTGCTCGGCGGCGCGGGACGTGAAGCTCAACATCCGTTACCAGGCGCCGAGCTGCTGGGACGGGCTGCACCTGGACTCCCCCGACCACCAGAGCCACATCGTGTACCCGGTGGACACGCACACCGCGTCGGGCTGGGTCTGCCCGGACAGCCACCCGGTCGCCGTGCCGAAGCTGGAGTTCAAGATGGCGTGGCCGGTGAACGGTGACATGTCGAAGGTGCGCTTCACCAGCGGCGCCGGCCCGACGTTCCACTACGACTTCATGAACGCGTGGGACGAGCGGACCCTCGCCGCGATGGTCGACGGGTGCATCGTCGCGGCCCGGCAGTGCGACCCGCGCGGGCACGACGGCCGCGACGACCAGCAGCCCGCGCCGTACGTGCTGAACGAGAACTACCTGCTGCCCTGACCCCCACAGGGCGACCAGCGCCGCCGTCCGCCGCCGTCCGTTGGAGGGCGGTGGACGGCGGCGCTGCCGGTTCCGGGAGCCGGGGCCGTGACATAGGGTCCGTCCGGGAGTCGCGGGACCGGACGAGGAGCACCAGGTGACCGAAGGGACCGGCCGCCGGCACCGGCAGTGGCTGGGCGTGTCGGTCGTGGCCGCCGGGATGGCGGCGGCGACGGTGCTGGTGCCGCCGCTGATCGCACCGGGGGGGGGGGGGGGGGGGGGGGGGGGGGGGGGAAGGCAGCCAACAATCGAGTGTGGGAATCCTAG
>NZ_JBVJIJ010000016.1:153175-235382 GCF_055586325.1 Dactylosporangium sp. NPDC051087
TCCCCTCCTCCTCCCCCCCCCCCCCCCCCCCCCCCCCCCCCCCCCCCCCCCCCCCCCCCCCCCCCCCCCCCCCCCACCGCCGGTCGTGCGGGGCTCGGCGAGCGTCCCCGGCAGCAGCGCGCCGGCGAGCTTCACGCCGATCGTGGTGGAGGCCGAGGACCCGGGCAACCGGTTGACCGGCGGCGCCGGTGTGACCGCGTGCGGGACCTGCCACGGCGGCGCCCGGGTCCGCTACCTGTGCTTCACCTGCGCTCTGGAGGTGCGGGCGGTCCTGCCGGTGGCCGGGTCGCGGACGGTGACCGTCGGGTACGAGGTCGACGGCCCGCGCTCGGTGAAGGTCAAGGTCAACGGCGGGGCGCCGCGCACGTTCCAGGTGACCGGCCCGGCGTGGACCGTGCCCCGGTCGTTCCGGTTCACGGCCGAGCTGCCCGCCGGTGAGCTGCGGCTGACGTTCTACAACGACGACACCCCGGCGCCCGACCTCGACGTGGTCACGATCACGTAGCGCAGTGCCGTCTTAGCCGCGGCTGAAATCCGCCTGAAGCGCGCGGTCCGGGTTCGGCGGCGGGGCCGGCGGCAAGTAGCGTGCGGGTCAGGGACGGGCACGGCACAGGCGGGTGATGGATGCGATCGGCGGGCCGGGAGGTCGCCGCGGCGGCGTTGACCCGTGCGGCGCTCATCGCGCGCGCCGCGGCCACCATGGGCGCGGCCGCCGCCGGGCTGCTGCTGGTCGACGACCCGGGCCCGGTGCTCGCGGCCCTCGTCCTCGTCGCCGTCGCCACCGCCGCCCAGCTCGGCGCGCTGGCCCGGTGGCCGGGCCTGGTCGCCCGGCCGGCCGCGGTCGTCGCCGCCGACTTCGCCCTGGTGTTCGCGGTCCTCGCGGTGAGCCGCGGCGGCATCGCGTATTTCTGCTTCGCCGCCGGCGCGGGCGGGCTCGCCGGGGTGGTGCTCGGCATGCGAGCGCTGCCGGTGTGGGTCGCGCACGCGGCGGTCAGCTTCGCGGTCGCCGCCGAGGTGCTGCGCCGCTCCGCGCCGCCGGCCGAGATCGCCGCGTTCGTCGTGGCGTTCCCGATGGCCGGCGCGCTGGCGGGACTCGGCGCGGTCGTCGCGACCACGGCCCTGACCCGGCACCTGGAGCTGTCCACGAGGCTCCTCGTCGCCGCGCAGCGCTCGGCGGCCGCGGACGAACGCGCCCGGCTCGCCCGGGAGCTGCACGACTCGGTGAGCAAGACGCTGCGCGGCGTGTCCCTGGCCGCCCTGGCGCTGCCGTCGTCGCTGCGCCGCCAGCCGGCACTCGCCGAGCACCTCGCCACGACGGTCGCCGCCGGCGCGTCCGCGGCCGCCCGGCAGGCGCGGGAGCTGCTGGAGGAGATGCGCCTGGACGTGCCGGACCGCGACTTCGCCACGAGCGTCGAGCAGCTCTGCGACGTGTGGGCGGCGGCGACCGGCGTCGCGGTGCGGACCGAGGTCAGCGACGTCCAGCCGCCGGTCATGGTGTGTTACGAGCTGACCAGGATCCTGCGCGAGGCCCTCGCCAACGTGGCCAGGCACGCGGACGCCCGGCGGGTCGTCGTGCGGCTCGCCCCGACCCGGCGCGGGGTCCTGCTCGAGGTCACCGACGACGGCGCGGGCTTCGTCGTCCCGGCCGACCTGTCCCGCCTGCAGTCCGCGAACCACTTCGGCATCGTCGGCATGGCGGAGCGGGCCCGCACGGTCGGCGGCCGGCTGCGCCTGGACTCGGTCCCCGGCGGCGGCAGCACCGTCGCCGTCCACGTGCCGCTCACCCCCACCGTCGTGGCGGTGCCGTGACGGCCGCGGCCATCGGCGTGCTCGTCGTCGACGACAACCCCGTCGTGCGGGCCGCGGTCGGCGGCATCATCGCCGGCGACGACGCGCTCCGGGTCGTCGCCGAGGCCACCAACGGCCGTGAGGCCCTGGACACCGCCCGCCGTCTCCGCCCGGCCGTCACCCTGCTGGACCACCGCATGCCGATCGCCGACGGGCTGTCCGTGATCGGCGGGCTCGCGCGGTACACCACCGTGCTCGTCCTCACCAGCGACGACCATCCGGACCTGATCCGCGCCATGCTCCACCACGGCGCCCGGGGCTACCTGGTGCACGGCGAGTTCGACCCGGCCGAGCTGCTGCGCGCGGTGCACGAGGTGGCGCGGGGACGTGGCTGGCTGTCCCCGGTCGCCGCGTCGGTCGCCGCGTCCGCGGTCCGCTCCCAGCTCACCCGCGAGCACGTCCAGGACCGCGCCCGGTCCGGGTTCGGGCTCACCGAACGGGAGGAGGACGTGATGGCCCTGCTGTGCCAGGGCCTGTCCAACGCGTCGATCGCCCGGCAGCTGCTCCTCACGGAGAAGACGGTGAAGAACCACCTCAACCACGTCTTCGCCAAGCTCCACGTCCAGAACCGCACCGAGGCCGTCGTCCGCTGGACCACCCCCGCCTGAACTCCGGCGTCTCTGGTCCGGCTTTCAGCCGGTTCACGGCTTGCCTGGGGATAGGTCCGTCCGGGCGCATGGTGCAATCCATGATCGACGATGGGTCGATTCTGTCGGAGTCGTGTGCGACCGTACCCCCGCGAACCAAACGGGGAGGTATCGCGATGGCCGGGCTTCGGCGTGCGCTGGTGCTGTTGTTGTTGGCTTCGACGGTCGTCGCGGGGGTGTCGGGCGACCTCGGAAGGCGGGCGGAGCCCGTCACGCCGTTCGCGGGGCCGGCGGTGCACGGGGTGTTCGACGTGCCGCAGGGTGAGCATCCGGCGGGCGGCAACGCGCTGGCGGTGTATCGGCCCGGCGCGACCGCCTGGCCGAGGGCCGCGGCCGCGACCGTGGACGTCTCCTCGTCGCCGCGCCGGGCCGGCACCGCGCCGGTGTGGGTGCAGGCGGGCGACGCGACGTCGCGGGTGTCGCAGGTGGCGGTGCAGGTGCTCGATCACGAGCGGGCGGTCGCCGCCGGGGTCAGCGGGGTGCTGCTGACGGTCACGCCGACCAGCGGCGCGGCGGCCGCGGCGCAGGGCGACGGCACGGTCCGGGTCGGGCTGGACTATCGCGGGTTCGCGCAGGCCAACGGCGGGGACTTCGGGGCGCGGCTGCGGCTGGTGGCGATGCCGGGGTGCGCGTTGAGCACGCCCGAGCTGGCCGAGTGCCGGCAGCGCACGGACCTGGCCTCGGCCAACCGGGTGGCGGACGGTGACGTGTCGGCCCAGGTGCGGTTGCGGGCGGGCGCCGCGACGGTGCTCGCGGCGACGACGTCCGGCGGGTCCGACGGTGGTGAGCCGCGGGGGTCGTTCACCGCGAGCGCGCTGAGCCCGTCGGGCACGTGGGCGGGCGGGTCGAGCTCGGGGGCGTTCACCTACTCGTATCCGATCGACCTGCCGGCGGCGCCGTCGAAGCTGGTGCCGGAGGTCGGCCTCAGCTACAGCTCGGCGGCGGTCGACGGGCGGACGGCGGCGACCGGTGCCCAGGCGAACTGGCTCGGCGACGGCTGGTCGACGCCGGAGTCCTATGTGGAGCAGACATTCGCGTCGTGCTCCGACAGCCCTGGCGGGTCGCCGGCGCCGGTCGCCACGGCCGACGCGTGCTTCGCCGGGCCGGTCATGACGCTGTCGCTCAACGGCGCGTCGACCACGCTGGTGTGGGACGCCGGCGCGTCGGTGTGGAAGCCGAAGCGCGACGACGGTTCGGTCGTCAGGCACGTCACCACCGGCGGCGACTACTGGACCGTGACGACGCGGGACGGGACGCTGTACCAGTTCGGGCGCAACCAGCTGCCGGGGTGGAGCGCCGGCAAGCCGGTCACGAACTCGGTCAGCACCCAGCCGGTCTACGCGACGCGCGCCGGCGAGCCCTGCTACAGCGCGACGTTCTCCGCGTCGGTGTGCCCGAGCCAGCCCTACCGGTGGAGCCTCGACTACGTCACCGACGTGCACGGCAACGCCATGGCGTACTACTACAAGCAGGACGTCAACAACTACGCCGCGTTCAACGGGGCGACGAAGCGTTCCTACGTGCGCGACACCTACCTGGACCACATCGACTACGGGTTCAAGGACGGCGGTGCGTATGGCACCCCGCCGGACCGGGTGGTGTTCGGCACCGCCGAGCGGTGCGTCACCGGGCCGTGCACCCCGCTGAACGCGAGCACCAGGGCCAACTGGCCCGACGTGCCCTACGACCTGATCTGCACCGGCTCGGCGGCGTGCGTGTCGTGGGCGCCGGCGTTCTTCTCCACGGTGCGGCTGACGTCGATCACGACCCAGCAGTACTCGACGGCGACGAGCGAGTACAAACCGGTGGACACGTATGCGTTCACGCACACGATGCCGCCGCCGGGTGACGGGATGCCGGCGACGCTGTGGCTGCGCACGATCGTCCGCACCGCGTCCGACCTGTCCGGCGGCGGCTCCACCGCGGCGGTCACGCTGCCGCCGGTCACGTTCGACAGCGTGTCGCTGGCCAACCGCACCGACACCAGCAGCCTGCCGTCGTACTACCGGCTGCGGATCAACCAGATCAAGACGGAGACGGGCGCGGTGATCGCGCCGACGTACGAGCTGGCCAACCCGTGCACCACCCCGGTGACGGTCAGCCCGGCCGCCAACACCACGTCGTGCTATCCGGTGTCGTGGCAGCCCAGCGGGTATGCCCAGCCGATCCTCGACTGGTTCAACAAGTGGGTCGTGACGAAGGTGGTCCAGACCGACCGGCCGCTGGGGCAGCCGGCGCTCGCGACGAGCTACAGGTACACCGGCGGCGCCGCGTGGCACTACGACGACAACGAGGTCGTGAAGGCGAAGTACCGCACGTACGGGCAGTTCCGCGGGTACGGCGACGTGCAGACCCTCACCGGTGACGGGGTCAACGACCCGCGGACCCAGTCCCGCACCACCTACCACCGCGGGATGTCGAACAACAACAACACCGTCGCGGTCACGCTCACCGACTCGGCCGGCGGCACCCACGACGACACCGACCAGCTCGCCGGGCGGGTGCTGGAGTCCACGACGTACCGGGGCGACGGCGGCCCGGTGGAGAAGTCGACGATCAACGCCTACTGGATCTCCGCCGCCACCGCGACGCGCACCAGGACCGGGCTGCCCGCGCTGACGGCGAACCGGGTCGAGGTCGCCGAGACGTACGCCCGGCAGGCGGTCACCAGCACGTCGCCGGCGACCTGGCGCTACACGCAGACCGACAACACCTACGACGCCACGGCGTCCTCGGCGACGTTCGGGCTGCTGCGGCACTCCTACACGCACTCGGTCCCGGCGGCCGCCGCCTACGACCGGTGCGTCACGCACACGTACGCGCCGGTCAACACGGCGAAGAACCTGGTCGGCCTGGTCGCCTCGACGGAGGTCGACGCCGTCGCCTGCGGCGGTTACACCGCGGGCGCGAAACCGTCGGTCCCGGCCGCGTTCAACACACTGACGGCGCCGCCGTCGGTGTCCCGGCCGGCGCAGGTGGTGTCCTACACCCGCAGCTTCTACGACGACGAGACCTTCGCGGCCACGTTCCCGCAGGTCACCGCGCCCGCCAAGGGCAACGTGACGATGATCCAGGACGCCACGACGCACAGCGGCGGCGCGTTCACGATGCTGACCCGCGGCCGGCAGACGTTCGACGGCAACGGCCGGACGGTCGACTCGTACGACGGCAACGGCAACCGCACGACCACGGCGTACACGGCGAACAGCATCGGGCTGACCACCGGCACGACCGTGGCCAACCAGCTCGGGCACGACACCGTGACCACGTTCGCGACGCCGCGGGGGCTGCCGCTCACCGTGACCGACGCCAACGACGTGGTGACCACCTCGCGGTACGACGCGCTCGGCCGGATCACCGCGGGCTGGCTCGCGTCGCGGACCACGGCGCAGCCCGCCGACTTCACGTTCGGCTACGACCTGTCCGCGGCGGGCCCGCTCGCGGTCACGACGAAGAAGATGAACGACTCGCTCGGCTACGCCACCACCGTCGTCATCTACGACGCGCTGCTGCGCGAACGGCAGACCCAGGCGGACACGCCCCAGTCCGGGCGGTTGGTCACCGACACGTTCTACGACAGCCGCGGCTGGGCGTCGTCGAAGTACAACGGCTGGTGGGACCCGGACACCCTGCCCGGCACGGCCCTCGCCTCGGCGGCCGACCTGCACCGGCAGGTGCCGAGCCAGAACCTCTACACGTACGACGGGCTCGGCCGGGTGGTGCGCGACGTCAGCGCCAAGGACGGGCTGGAGGTGTCGAGGACCACGACGGTGTACAACGGCGACCGCACCACCGTCGTCCCGCCGGCCGGCGGCGTGGTCAGGACCACCGTCGTCGACCAGGTCGGCCGGACCGTCGAGCTCGACGAGTACTCCGCCGCACCCACCCTGTCGGTCCCGGCGAACACGTTCACCGGCACGTTCGGCGTCTCCGGCGGCACGAAGGTCGCGACCACGTACGGCTTCGACAGCCACGGTTACGCGGCCGTCACCACCGGGGCCGACGGCACGTCGTGGACCGACACCATGGACCTGCTCGGCCGGATGACCGCACGGGACGACCCCGACGCCGGCGACTCGAGCGTGGTGTACGACGGCAACGGCAACGTGGTGCAGAGCACCGACGGCCGGGGGAAGACGACGTCGTCCACCTTCGACGCCCTCAACCGCAGGACCGGGTGGTATGCCGCCACGCAGGCCGGTCAGAGCCCGGCGAACCAGCTCGCGTCGTGGGTGTTCGACAACTCCGACAACGCGCTGCCCGGCATGACGTACCCGATCGGCCGGCTGACCACCAGCAAGAGCTTCCGCGGCACCGACGTGTACACGAAACAGTCGCGGGGCTTCACGATCTTCGGCGGGTCGAAGGGTGAGCAGTACACGATCCCCGCGTCCGAGGGGGGTCTCGCCGGCACGTACCTGTTCCAGCACGCGTACTCGACGAACACCGGCCTGCTGCTCAGGGACGTCTACCCGAGCGCCAAGGGCCTGCCCGCCGAGACCGTCAACCACGGCTACAGCGGCGTGCTCGACCTGCCGAACACGCTCGGCGGGCTCACCGGCTACGGCGACGGCACCACGTACGACGCCACCGGCCGCGTCACGCAGGTGCTGCTCGGCGCGCAGCCCAGCACCGCGACCCTGGTCAACGGCTGGGACCCGCACACGGGACGGCTCAAGACGCAGACGGTCACCCGGGCGGTGGCGACGCCGCACGACGTGGACACCGAGGCCTACGACTACGACCTCGCCGGGAACCTGACCCGGCAGGTCAGCACGAGGTTCGGCGCGGGCACGGCGACCGAGACGCAGTGCTTCGGCTACGACGGGCTGGCCCGGCTGACGAAGGCGTGGACGGCGACCGACAACTGCGCGGTCTCCCCCACCACCGGCAACCGCGCGATGGTCGGCGACAGCCTCGGCGCGGCCAGCGCCTACTGGACCGGCTGGACCTTCGACGCGATGGGCAGCCGGCAGAGCCAGGTCCAGTACAGCACCACCGGCGGCGCGGACGTCACCACCGGCTCGACGTACAACGGCGCGGGCACCGGCCAGCCGCACACGCTGACCGCGGCCGGCACGAGCACCTTCTCCTACGACGCGGCGGGCAACATGACCGGCCGCAACGCCGGGCAGGGCAACCAGACCCTGGTCTGGAACGACGCCGGTCAGCTCACCGCGGTCACCGGCGGCACCGCCGGGCCCACGAGCTTCGTCTACGACGCCGACGGCAACCTGCTGCTGCAGAAGGACCCGGGGACCACGACGCTGTACTTCCCGGGACAGCAGCACGTGCTGAACACCGGCACCCAGGCGGTCACCGGCGTGCGGTACTACCAGCTCGCCGGCAGCTGCGTCGCGCTGCGGACCGGCAGCTCCGCCGGTTCGGTCACGTTCCAGGTCACGGACCCGCACGGCACGCCGGTGCTGTACCTGGACTCGACGGCGCAGGTGCCGACGTGGCGGCAGAGCACCCCGTTCGGCGCGCCCCGCGGCGCCGTCTCGACCTGGCCGGACAACCGGGGCTTCCTGGGCAAGCCGACCAGCGGCGCGACCGGGCTGACGGTGATCGGCGCCCGCAGCTACGACCCGCAGGCCGGCCGGTTCGTCTCCCGTGACCCGGTGTTCGTGCCGAGCGACCCGCAGAGCCTCAACGGGTACACGTACTCGGCGAACAACCCGACGTCGGCGAGCGACCCGAGCGGGCGCAAGCACGAGTGGGACGAGCCGTGGCAGGGCCCGCCGCCGCCGACGTGCGTCATCAAGGCATCGAAGCTGTGCCTGACCGAGGACGACATCCAGGAGAACCACCCGAAGGGCAGCGACAAGCGCAAGACCAGCAGCCTGCGCAAGGGCAACATCAGCAACCACAGCACCAGGTGGGGCATCGACTACGCGGAGACCCACGGCGCCTCGGACTGCCAGCGCAGCGGTGGCGGCCAGATCGTCTGCTGGGACGTCGACACCCCCACCGGGGACGTGACGACGATCGGCGACGTGATGCTCTACCCGTACGATCGGACGACCTACAACAACAGGCGGACCGAGCAGAAGAACAAGCGTGACGAACTGACCAAGAAGTTCGGCGCCTGGTACGCCGACCAGTACGGCCCGGATCTGCTGCGGCACGAGGCGGTGCACTCCGACCAGTACACCCGCTATCCCATGGCCGAGGCGTTCATGCTCGACTACGCGTGGGAGTCGCTGCAGTCCTTCGACCGCTACGGCAATGCGTGGGAGGGCAACGGCTTCGAGATCGAGGCGAACCTCTACTGGGGCCACTACCTCAACACCGACGACAACCCTCCCGGCTTCGAGATCATGGCCCCGTGTCCGCTCAACGACCCGGCGTGCATGGCGCACCGGCCGCAGCGGCCGTCCGGCGGGGTCCCGGTCTAGGCTGGCCGCGATGAGACGTCTTCGACACGTGTTGATGTCGGTGCTGCTCCTGGCGACCACCGCGGTCGCCGGGTGCACGCCCCGCGAGATCTTCCTGGCCGCCATGGCCTGGAGCGACGGGCGGCCTGCGATCGTCCTCGCCCCGTGCAAGGGCAGCAAGGTCACCCGCGTGTCGCTGTTCGAGGCGACCGGCGCGTCGTGGGAGGTCGCGAACGAGGGCGGGGTCGACTACGCCGAGTTCCCGCTCTTCACCACCCCGGACGGGTGGACGCAGACGCAGGCCGGGCTGCGGGAGCTGAGCGACGACCGCACCTATGTCGCCGGCGGGAAGATCGTCGGCAGGTCCCCGGTCGCCGGGGTCGAGTTCACCCCGCCGCAGCTGCGGGACCTCGGCCCCGACGAGGTGCTCGCCAAGCCCGGCAAGAAGGCGGAGAAGATGACCAGGGCGGCGTACCGCAAGTTCGCCCGCGACGCCTGCTGACGGTCAGCTCACGGCGGCGACGTAGATGGTGAAGGCGATCGTCAGCAGCAGGCCGGCGATGCCGCAGATGAGGCCGGCCAGGGCCAGGCCGGGCTGGCGGCCGGCGCCGCGGGTCGCCCTGTGCAGGCCGAGGCTGCCGAACACGATCCCGCCGAGCCCCAGGACGGCGCTGACCGGGATGCAGAACACCATCAGCAGGGACAGGATGCCGAGGACCAGGGCCAGGGTCGGCCAGACCGGGTCCTGCTGCGACTTGGCGGGGGGCGCGGCGACCGGCAGCGGCGGCAGGTCTCGGACGACGCGCAACAGCTCGCCCCAGGTGCGGGCCGCGTAGACGTGCCGGGTCCGCGCGTCGAACTCGGACAGCGTCAGCCGGCCCTCGCCGAGCGCGGTGCTGAGGTGCGCGACGACAGCCTCGCGATCGGCGTCCGATGCCCGGAACGACGGCGACGGGTGCATGCTTCCGACCGTACCGCCACAGGTCAACGACCGAGGGTGACAGCATGGGGCGGCATGTGGGTGCCTTCGGAGGATGAGATCCGCGCGCTGCACGAGCGGCACGCGCCGGACCGGGCCGCGTTCGACCTGGTGTGGACGCACTGCGGCATCGTGTGGCGGATCGCCGAGCGGTTGCTCGGGCAGGAGCACGACCCGGAGCTCGTCAAGGCCGGCTGTCTGCTGCACGACATCGGCGTGTACCGGCTGCGCGAGGGTGAGCACTACATCCGGCACGGGGTGCTGGGCCACGAGCTGCTGCGCGAGGAGGGCCTGCCGGAGGCCCTGTGCCGGTTCGGCTCCTGCCACACCGGGGTGGGGCTCACCCGCGACGACATCACCCGGCAGGGGCTGCCGATCCCGCCCGGCGACTACGTCGCGGTGAGCGAGGAGGAGCGCCTCGTCATGTACGCCGACAAGTTCCACAGCAAGAGCAGCCCGCCGAGGTTCCTGACCGCCGAGGAGTACCGGGGCGCCGTCGCGCGGTTCGGCGAGGGCAAGGTGGCGCTGTTCGACGCGATGGTCGGCCGGTACGGCGAGCCGGACCTCACAGCGATTCGACCGTGACGTCCAGCTCGTGCGGGGTCCGGGCGGCGACGGTGTAGCCGAGGTCGCGCAGCGCGCCGGCGAGCGCGGCCGGGGTGCGCGGGCGGGCGCCCGCGAGCAGCAGCGCCCGCACGATCCGGCCCTTGGTGGCCTTGTTGAAGTGGCTGACGACCTTGCCGCCGTGCAGGACCCGGACGGTGACGGCGTTGCGCGGCGTCCACATCGGCAGGTACGCCGAGGACCGCAGGTCCAGCACGAGCTTGTCCCCGGCGAGCTCGTCGAGCACCGGCGGCAGCGCCGAGCGCCAGTGCGCGGTGAGGACGCCCGCGGCCGGCAGCCGCACGCCGATCGAGCAGCGGTAGGGCGGGATCCGGTCGGCGGGGCGGACGGCTCCCCACAGCCCGGAGAAGATCAGCAGTGACGACCGCGCCCGGGCGGGCAGCGACGCCAGGTCGAGCGCGTCGTAGAGGACCCCGGTGTAGAGCGCGGCCGCCGGCAGCGTGGGCGAGGACCACAGCACGGCGTTACGGGCGGCCTCGGGAGCGAGGCCCGGCGTCAGACCCAGGACGGTCAGCGCCGCCTCGGGGTCGGTGCTCAGCTTCACCAGGTCGTCGAGCACCGCCGTCCGCGCCTCGGACAGCGCCGGGAACGACAGCTTCTCCAGGGCGAGCGAAGCGCCGCGGCGCGGGGCGGCGGCCTTCCCCTCGGACGGTGGCAGCAGGATCAGCACCGCCCGAGGGTACAAGCTGTCCTAGGCGTGCCGGCCCGACTGCACGAACGGCATGCCGTGGTGGTTCGTCTGCGCCAACCGGCTGTTGAGGTTGCCCGCGTTGGCGATCTTGTCGTGGTACGCCTCGCGGCGGCGGGCGACGCAGCCCGTCGGTTTGTCGCTGATCGAGACGAGATCCGGGTCGAGGTGCGTGTTGAGCCCGTCGCGCAGCAGCATGAGCGCCTCGGCGCGCAGCTGGGACACCCGCGACTCGGTGACGCCGAGGTCGTGGGCGATCTCCATCATGGGGCGCTCCTGGAAGAAGTACCCCTTGACGACCTTGCCGAGCCGTTCGGGCAGCGCCTCGACGGCGTTGTGCAGGTAGCCGATCCGCTCCCGGTGCAGGATCAGGTCCTCCGGGCCGGCGGCCCGTTCCGGCACCATGTCCTCGGCGCTGCCGGCCGCGAACCCCTGCAGCGACAGCACCGCCGCCCGTTGCACGTCGTCGTCGATCGACTGGAGCTCGTCGACGCTGACGCCGAGCGCCTCCGCGAGCTCATGGTTGGTCGGGGTGCGTCCGAGCGCCGCGGTCAGCTCCTGTTGCATCGCGTCCGCCTGCCTGGCCCTGGCCCGCACGGATCGGCTCGCCCAGTCCAGTCCCCGCAGCTCGTCGAGGATCGCGCCGCGGATGCGGGTCGTGGCGAAGCTGCCGAACGGGATGCCCCGGCTCGGGTCGAACGCCTTCGCGGCGCCGGCCAGGGCCGCCATGCCCGCGGACACCAGGTCCTCGCGGCTGACGTGGGCGGGCAGTCGGCCGAGCGTCTGGCGCACCAGATGCCCGACGAGTGGCAGGTGCTCGCGGATCAGGTCCTCGAGCTCGCGGCCTTCCAACTGGACCTTGAGCGTGGCACCCTCAAGGGTCGCTGTCATCGGTTCCCCCTCGTGTCTGTGGTGAACCCCGTGCAGGCGGTCCACCTGCTGACACGAAGAACTTTCGACTACGAAGGGTGCTGGCACCGTCACTTTCGGGTGCCTTTTGGTTGCGAGACGGTGAGAGTGCTCAGATTCGGCGTGTCGCGGAAACTCGCTCAGCGCGCCGAGTCATTCGAACACCGGTACAGTCGCCCGCGATGAATCTTGTACCGCTCGCACCCCGCCTCCGCCGCGCCGCCCGCCAGCACTTCGGCTGGGAACAGTTGCGCGCAGGACAGCTTCCGCCGATGCGCGCCCTGCTGAAGCGACGTGACGCCCTCGTGGTGTTACCCACCGGCGGGGGAAAATCCGCCATCTACCAGGTCCCGGCGATGCTGATCAACGGGCCCACTGTCGTCATCTCACCACTCCTGGCCCTGCAGCAGGACCAGATCGCCGGACTGAACCGCCGCCAGGCCGGTCAGGCGGTCAGGATCAGCTCGGCCGAGACGCCCAATCAGCGCAACGCCGCCCTGGAGGCGCTGCGGGCCGGCACCGCGAGGTTCCTGTTCATCACGCCCGAGCAGCTCGGCAACCCCGACCGGCTCGCCGACGTCCGCGCGTTGCGGCCCGCCATGGTCGCCGTCGACGAGGCACACTGCGTGTCCGCGTGGGGCTACGACTTCCGCCCCGACTACCTGCAGCTCGGGCACCTCATCCGGGAGCTGGGCGACGGCACCCGGCGGCCCGTGATCGTGGCCCTGACCGCGACGGCGTCGCCGCCGGTACGCGCGGACATCACCGAGACGCTCGGGCTGCGGGACCCGTTCACGCACGTCGCCGGCCTGGACCGGGCCAACCTGGAGCTGGCCGCGGTGCACTGCACCAGCGACGAGCAGCGCTGGCAGCGCCTCCTCGCCCAGGTCAGGCAGGAGCCGCAGCCCGGGATCGTGTACGCGCCGACCAGGGCGATCGCCGAGCAGTACGCGACCCGGCTCACCGAGAACGGCGTCGAGGCCGTCGCGTTCCACGCCGGGCTGGCGGCCGGCGAGCGCACCCGCCGGTACACCGACTTCATGGCCGACAAGATCCCCGTCATGGTCGCGACCAGCGCCTTCGGCATGGGCGTGGACAAGCCCAACATCCGCTGGGTGCATCACGTGGCGCTGCCCGACTCCCCCGACAGCTACCTGCAGGAGATCGGCCGCGCCGGCCGGGACGGCAACCCGTCGCGCACCGTGCTGTTCTTCCGGCCCGAGGACGTGTCGCTGCAACGGTTCTTCGCCTCCGGCGCGCCCGACGGCCACGAGCTCACCCAGCTCGCCGCCGCGCTGCGGGAGGGGCCGGTGAGCAGGACCGCCCTCGCGACCCGCAGCGGCCTGCCCGCCCGGAAGGTGACGTCGCTGCTGAGCCTCCTGGAGCAGGTCGGCGCCGTCGAGGTCCTCCCCGGCAACAAGATCGGCACGCCCCGCTACGCGCCCACCCCGGCGGAGGCGTCCCGGCTCGCGCTCGCCCAGTTCGAGCGGCACCAGACGCTGCGGCGCTCCCGGATCGACATGATGCGTGGGTACGCCGAAAGCGCCGGCTGCCGCGGCAAGGCGCTCCTGGCGTACTTCGGCGAGCAGGCGGAGCGGGCCTGCGAGCACTGCGACAACTGCGCCAACGGCACCGTCGTCGTCGACCCCGTGGTGCCGCACGTCCCCTGGTACCGCAAGCTGTTCCGCCGGCCGGCCGCGGTGATCGACGCGGCGGACGTGCCGGTGCCCGTCGAGCACGACCGGCCCTTCCCGGTGTCCAGCGAGGTGCGGCACACCGCCTGGGGCACGGGCACCGTCATGGCCTACGAGCAGGACCGGGTCGTCGTGCTGTTCGAGGAGGTCGGCTACAAGACGCTGTCCGTGCCGATCGTGCGGAAGTCGAAGCTCCTCGAACCCGTCTGACGACGGGCGCGGTCGTGGGCCGGCGCTTAGGCTTGGCCCATGACTGAGCTTCCCGTCGACCAGCGTGCCTACAACCGCAAGCTGATCGAGGAGTTCCGCGCCGCCGGGCGGCGGATCGAGGACCGGCCGCTGCTGCTGCTCACCACGAAGGGCCGCAAGAGCGGCACCCCGCACACGACCCCGATGATGTACATCCGGGTCGACGACGGCATGTACGTCATCGCCTCCAACGCGGGCGCCGTGTTCGACCCGGACTGGTATCGCAACCTGGTGGCGGAGCCGGTCGTCACCGTCGAGGCGGAGGGCGAGGAGTACGCCGCCGTCGCCCGTCCCGTCGCCGATGAGGACCGGCCCGTGCTGTGGACCAGGATCGTCGAGCGCTACCCGTTCTTCATCGACCACCAGAGCGGCGTCGAGCGCAAGATCCCGGTGGTCGAGCTGCTCAGGCGGGGCTGATCACCTTCTCCGGCTCGACGTAGTCCCGGGACGTGCTCTCCTCGACCAGGTCCCGGGCCCACCAGCCGTCGCCGCGGAACTCCGCGGGCAGCTCGTCCTCCCACGCGTCCAGGCCGAGCCCCTCGACCGCGTCGAACCACGCGTCCCGCCGCGACGCCGGCAGCCGGCCGCCGCACCAGGGGCAGTAGCCGATCACGACCATCGACGCGCCGCCGTCCCTGACGGGCAATCCGTACTCGTCGAACTTCGCGTCATACACGACGACCACGTCCGGGTCGTCCTCCCCCGCGTCCGACTCGGACCGGGCCAGCTGATCGCGCATACCGTCGCAGCAGTGTTTCCGCACGGCAGGCAGTATGGCGGGCGCACACTGTCGGGTGTCCGGCAGGCCCACAACTGTCGTTTCGGGGATAGTCCAGGCCGCTGACCACGGTATACGCTCGCCGCCACTGGCACATTTCCGGGATTCCACGCCACGGCGAGCGCCCTAGTGTCATCACCAACACCTGAATCGCAAATCCCCGAACACCCCTGCAATACCGAGAGGACCTCACCATGAGCGAGTACGACGGCGGCGACGGCGGCGTGGACTACGGCCACGTCGAGACCGGCCAGGAGAGCGAGTCCCTGGACCAGCTGCACCAGGTCAACGCCAGCGAGGCCGACTACAACAACCAGTTCAACGTCTACGAGCAGGACCACGCGTCCGCCGAGTCGACCTCCTTCGACCAGGGCCACAGCGTCGAGTACACCAACCCGGACGGCGCGCACTACGCCGAGTCGAGCTTCACCTCCTACGACCACTCGGCCGCCGAGACCGACCACGTCTTCGCCGCCGAGGGATCCGAGTCGTCGCACCAGGCCGAGTTCTCGCAGCTCGACGCCCTGCAGGCGCGTCTGGAATCCGCCTTCTCGGAGGCCACGGTCATCGACACCGACACCCCGCCGTCGATCTCCGCCGGCTGATCCACCGCTGTTCCGCTGCACCGCGCTGCCGTTGCACTCCGGGCGTCGACCTCATTGCGCAGGTCGGCGCCCGGCTGTTTGCAGCAGCGCGTCGGCGACGCCGGTGCGGATGTTGAGCACGGTGCGCCCGTCGCGGTGCGCCGTGACCAGGCCGGCCGCGCGCAGCGCCGCCAGGTGCTGGGAGATGCCGCCGGCGGTCAGCCCGGTGCGGGCGGCCAGGGCCGTCGTCGACGCCGGCGCGGACAGCTCGACGAGGAGCCGGGCGCGGGTCCGGCCGAGGACCGCGGCGAGCCCGTCGGGGGCCGGCGCCGGCCGCTCCCACAGCGCGCCCGTCCCCCGCGGCGGGTACGCCAACTGGGCGGACCGGCCCGTCGAAACGGTCAGGATCGACGGCCACACGAACACCGACGGGATCAGGACCAGGCCGCCGCCGTCGGGTACGTCGTCCGCCGTGCACCACCGCTGCGCCACCGACAGCGTGTCGTCGGCCCACCGCACCTGGGTGTGCAGGTCGTTGAGCAGGCCGCCGACCCCGCCGGCGGCCAGCGCCCGGGCGCGGGTGAACACCTCCGCCTCCAGCAGCCGCCGGATGCGCGGCCAGTCGGGGGCGAGCGCGGCGTCGAAGTAGTCGGCGATCTGCTCCGCCAGGCGCTCCAGCAGCCCGTCGGGCGGGGGCGCGCCGAGCTGCCGCCCGACCTCCTCCGCCGGGGTCGCCAGCATCGCGTCGAGCTCCGCGGGCAGGTCCGCGAACAGCCCCGCGGGCGCCGGGGTGAGGAAGTCCGGCACGTACGCCGGTCCCGCCGGCACCAGCCGCCACAGCTCACCGCCGATCCTCGTGCGCCGCGTCCGGGCGACCCACGGCAGGTGCACCGCATGCGCACCGGGGTCACGCAGGACACGGATGCTGGCGATCGTCTCCCACAGGGGCGAGATCGCGAAGCGCACCCGCGCGACGGCATCCGCGGACAGTCCGATGGCGACCATGTAGCCCAGGCTAAAACGTTGGAGCGCCGCCCGCGGCCACGCGAGGATGACCGGCATGACCAACTTCCACTCCCTGCACAACCCCGCCGACCCGCTCGTCCTCGTCAACGCGTGGGACGCCGCCTCCGCGAGGGTCGTCGCGGCCGCCGGGGCCCGCGCGGTCGCCACCACGTCCGCGGGGGTGGCCTGGTCGCTCGGCATGCCCGACGGTGACGCACTGACCCGCGACGCGATGCTCGCGCACCTGGCCCGGGTCGTCGCGGCCGTCGACGTACCGGTGACCGCGGACATCGAGTCGGGCTTCGGCGCGACCCCCGACGACGTCGCGGAGACGCTGCGCGGGGTCGTCGCCGCCGGCGCCGCCGGGATCAACCTGGAGGACACCATTCGCGGTGACGTCGCCGCCCTCCGGCCGGTGCCGGAGCAGGTCGCGCGGATCCGTGCCGCCCGGGCCGCCGCGCCGGACGTCTACATCAACGCCCGCGTCGACACGTACCTGCGCGGCGCCGGCGACCTGGCCGGCACCGCGGCGCGGGCGGCCGCCTACCTGGACGCGGGCGCGAGCGGCGTCTTCGTGCCGGGGGTCGCCGACGCGGACACCATCCGGGCGCTCGCCGAGGCGATCCCCGCGCCGCTGAACATCCTCGTCGGGCCGGACACGCCGAGCGTGGGCGAGCTCGGGAAGCTGGGCGTGGCACGGGTCAGCCTCGGCTCGTGGGTGGCGGAGGCGGCGTACGCGGTGGCCAGGCGGGCCGCCGTGGAGGCCTTCAGCACCGGGACGTACACCAGCCTCGAGAACGCCTTCGACTACTCGGAGCTCAACCGTCTGATGGGCTGACGCCCAGCGCGGCGAGGGTCTTCTCCAGCCGGCGCAGGCGGGTGGCCTCGGTCTTCGCGCCCTCCAGGGACAGCACGTGCAGCCGCTGGTTGCTGTAGGACAGCGCGTCGAAGCGGGCCTTCGCCGCCGGGTCCGCGGCGAGGGCGGCGGCGAGATCGGCGGGGACCTCGACGACTCGGGGCGCGGTGTCGAGCTCCAGGTCGACGTCGATCTCGTCGCCCGCGGCGACCCCCGCCCCGGCCCGGACCTCGGCCGAGACGGGCAGCATGAACTCCCCGCCGTACACGGCGACGGTACTGCGATACGTGTAGCCGTTGATCGTGACCAGGACCTGCGGCTTCCTGCCCTTCCCGAACGCCTCGACGACCTCGGCGGGGACCTGCACGCCCGTGGCGGTCTTCCCGGCGAGCAGCAGCGTCGCGCGAAACCTCATGCCCTCATTGGAGCATCTTCAGCGCCGTCCTGACCGGCAGGCGTTCGACGGTGCGTTCGAACGAGGTCTCGCCGAGGCAGAAGCGCTCGAACATGCGCCATCCCGGCGGGGTCCGCAGCATCGCGTGGAAGAGCCCCGGCCTGCGGCTGAACGTGTCGAGGAGGCGCCGGCCCGCGGTCATCGCCGGGGCGAGGCGCCGCTGCACGGCGGTCACGTAGCCGTCGAGGTCACCGGACGCGGCGGCCGCGCCGGCGAGGGCCCCGGACCGCACGGCGAAGCTGATCCCCTCCCGGGTCCACGGCTCGAGCAGGCCCGCCGCGTCACCGGCGACCAGGACCCGGCCGGTCCGCAGCGGGGACGTGGCGGTGCGGCACCGGGTCAGGTGGCCGGAGTCGTGGACGGGCTCGATGCCGTCGAGGCCGAGCCTGGTCACGAAGTCGCGCAGGTACTGCTTGGTCCGCTCGCCCTGGCCACGCGACGCGATGACCCCGACGGTGAGCAGGTCGTCCTTCGGGAACACCCACGCGTAGGAGCCGGGCAGCGGGCCCCAGTCGATCAGCAGCCGCCCCTTCCACCTGGCGGCCTCCTCGGCGCCGACCGGGAGCTCGACCTCCAGGCCGAGGTCGACCTGGCCGTACTCGACGCCCGCGTGCCGTGCCGTGATCCCCGACGACCCGTCGGCGCCGATGACGGTGCGCCCGGTGACGGTGCCGCCGCCGGCGAGCCGGACGGTGACCGCGTCGCCGGTCTGCTCCAGGGACCGGGCCGTCACCGACTGCCGTACGACGGCGCCGGCCTTCTCCGCGGCGATCCGCAGCGCGTCGTCGAACCGCGGCCGGCGCACCATCTGCAGCAGCCGCCTGCTGTTCCCGCGGCTGAACGCCTTCCGGCCGTCGTGGGTGAACCCGACCCGCGTGATGTGGTCGTCGGCGGGGATGTCGATCAGGTCGCCGACCGCCTGGACGGTGAAGCCGATCAGTCCTCCGCCGCAGGTCTTGTACCGCGGGTGCACGGCCTTCTCCAGGACGAGGGTCCGCGCGCCGCCGGTGGCCGCCGCGTGCGCCGCGGACAGGCCGGCGGGCCCGCCACCGACGACGACCACGTCCCAGTCCTGCCGGTCCACTGTGTTGGGTTCACTCACCCGAGCAGCGTAGAGGTCTGCTTTCACAGGTGAGATTGGCCTCGTGTGACGCGGACGTCATCCGAATGAGTGACCGATCTGTTTCACTGGCGGGATGTCGGCGATCGACCACCTCATCCACGCCAATGAGCAGTACGCGAGCACGTTCCCCGGCCCGCGCCCGCTGCGTCCCCGTCTGCGCCTGACCGTCATCACCTGCATGGACTCGCGCCTGGACCTCTTCGGGGCGCTCGGCCTGGAGATCGGCGACGCGCACCTCATCCGCAACGCCGGCGGCCTGCCGACCGAGGAGGTGCTGCGGTCCCTCGCGATCAGCCAGCGCCGCCTCGGCACCCGCGAGGTCGTCCTGATCCACCACACCGAGTGCGGCATGCAGGGCTTCGACGACGACGAGTTCCGCGCGACGCTCACCGCCGAGACCGGCCGCGCCCCGACGTGGGACGTGCCCGGCTTCAGCGACCTGCACGACACGATGCGCTCCTCGATCGAGACCGTCCGGCAGTGCGAGTGGCTGCCGCACCGCGAGGACGTGCGCGGCTTCATCTTCGACGTCGGCACCGCCAAGATCGAAGAGGTGCACTGACCGCGGTGCGGTCGTTCGTGGTGACCGGCGGTGGACGCGGCGTCGGCCGCGCCATCGCCGCGCGCCTGCTCCGCGACCCGTCCACCGCCGTGGTCGTCGTGGAGCGCGAGCCGCTGGACTGGACCGCCGACCGGCTGTTCGCCGTCACCGGGGACGCCGGTGACGAAGCGGTCACCGAGCGCGCCGCCGACCTCGCCGAGTCCTCGGGACCCCTGGCAGGCTGGGTCAACAACGCCGCGGTCTTCCGCGACGCCTTCGTCGACGACGCCCCGGCCGGCGACGTCCTCGCCCTCATCATGGCCAACCTGGCCCCCGCCGTGGCGGGCAGCGCCACGGCCGTGCGGCGCTTCCGCGCGGCGGGCACCGGCGGCGCCATCGTCAACGTCTCCTCCCACCAGGCGCTGCGCCCGGTGCGGGGCGCGCTGCCCTACTCGACCGCCAAGGCCGCCGTCGAGGGCCTCACCCGCGCCCTCGCCGTCGACCACGGCCCGCACGGCATCCGCGTCAACGCCGTCGCGCTCGGCTCGATCGTGACGGCCCGCTCGGAGGCGCTCCTCTCCGCCCGTACGCCACCGGACGCCGCCCACATCGTGGACCAGCTCGCGCAGCTGCACCCCCTCGGCCGCCCGGGCGACGCGTCCGAGGTCGCCGACGCGGTCGCGTTCCTCCTCTCCCCCGCGGCGTCGTTCATCTCCGGCGCCGTCGTCCCCGTCGACGGCGGCCGCGCCGCCAGGGGCGCCGACCCCGAGTCCCGCTCCCCGTCATAAACAGCGGGGGTCCGCGCGAGGGGTAATGGGATGCAAAAAAAGGCGGACAATGCTGCACGATCGATCCCATGCGATACGGGGGGCGGCTGAACCGCATCGAGTTCACAGCGCTGATCGACCAGCAGGCGAACCGGATCCGCGCGAGCGCCGCCGCGCTGCCCCTGTACGGGATGGCCGGCTGGACCGGCCCGTGCCGGATCGGCGCGTGGTCCTGGGACGACGACCGGCTCGTGCACGCCGGCCTGACCTTCGGCGACCCGGCGACGGGCAGCGGCGGCTGGGTCGAGGTCGTCACCACCGCCGGCCCGCCCCTGCCCCTGCTCATCGACATGCGCGTCGCCGCCGTCATGCCCCAGCCCCCCGAGGACCGCAAGACCTACGAACGCAACCTCCGCGCCGCCTCCACCCCGGCCCCCCACCGCGTCGGCATCACCGTCGACGGCGTGCCGAAGCCCTTCCAGCGCTGGCCCGACCAGCAGGTGCTCCCCTCCCAGAAGGGCTGGCTGGCCGTCCTCGACGAGGTCCCGGGCCTGCTGCTGCGCGTGTCCAACATCGCCCCGGCGGAGATCAGGCTCGCCCGGGTCGGCGACCTGGAACCCCACCTGACGGGCACCCGGACCCAGCTCCTCGCCGGCTACGACAACCACACCGAGGACCGCCTGCTGTAACCCCCCGCGCCGCCCGGCGTCAGCCCCACAACGGTCAGCGTTCCAATGCGGCGTCGCTCAGCGTTCCAAAGCGGCGTCGCTCAGCGTTCCAATGCCGGGTTCCTCGACGTTGCGTGCGGGGTTGCTCGACGTTTCAGTGCGGGGTTGCTCAGCGTTGCGGTGCGGGGTTGCTCAGCGTTGCGGTGCGGGGTTGCTCGGCGTTCCAGTGCCGGGTCGCTCGGCCGTTCCGGTGCGGGGTCGCTCAGCGTTCCAGGCCGCAGCGTCCAGCGCTTCCGGCGCCGCAGCGCTTCCGGCGCCGGGCGTTCAGTAGCGCGACGCCAGCGCCTGCGCGAAGTTGACCCGCTGCAGCGCCTCGGCCGCGTGCAACGGCGAGTACACGATCTCCCGCGCCATGTAGTGGAACTGCCCCGCCTGCACCGACACGATCAGCGGCCCCGACATGGTGTTGGTCTTCGCCGTCAGGAAGAACAGACCGAACATCAGGAACAGACTCAGCCCACACGTGAACGGCGCCAGCACCACGGCCAGAATCGCGCAGGTCACACCGAGCCCGATCCCCCACCCCGCAGTTGTGGTGACCGGCACCGGCTGCGAGATCACCATCCACCGGCTACCCCGGATCGGCCACACCCCCATGGGCGTGTAGATGGCCCGCCCGTCGACCCGCACGTCACCGATCTGCACGTCAGGCCCGGTGTACGCAGGCAGCTCACCGCCACCGCCGCTGTATGGGATGGGCAACGTCACGTGAGCATTGTGCCGCCTCCCACCCCCACGAGGGACCCTCTCCGCGGCCCCCAGCGCACCACCTGAACAGCCAGCGCCCCCAACGAGCCACCACGCTCTCTCCCACCCGGCGCCGCCACCGGCGGCGTTGACCCGCAACTACCCAGGCCCCGCCACCGTCCCCAGGCCCTCCCACCGCTCCAGGCGGGACACCACCCAGGCCGCCGCCGCCCAAGCCCAAGCCCACGCCCCCAGCCCCCATACGTCCCAGGCGGGACACCGCCCGGCCGCGCCATCACTCGGGCCACGCCACCACTCGGGCCACGCCACCACGCGGGCCGCGCCACAACTCGGCGCCCAAGGCATCGGGGCGGAGGGATCGGATGCGGGGGTGGGTGCGGGTCATCGCTCGTCCAGGTGCTCCGCGAGCCGGTCGAAGCACTGGCGCCAGCCCGCCACGGCACCCTCGGCCTGCGCATCGTCGGTGTTGACGCCCTGCTCCCGCATGGTCATCTCGGTGCCGCCGTCACCGGTCGGCTTGAACATCACGCTGACGGTCGAGGCGACGGCGCCGGTGGTGTTGTCGGGGTCGCCGGTCGTCATGACGAGCCGCGCGGGCGCTTCGAGCTCGCGGTAGACACCGCCGAACGGGTGCTCGTTGCCGACGCTGTCGAGCATGACGACGTGCCAGGCACCGCCGGGCCGGGTCTGCATGACGATGCGGTCCTCCGGCGTGCTGAACCCCCTCGGCCCGAACCACCGGCTGAAGCCCGCAGGCGTCGTCCATGCCCGGTAGACCTTCTTCGGGTCGGCGGCCAGTCTGCGGGTGATCGAGTATTCGGCGGTCCGCACCGTGCGCTCCTTGCAGGTGTGGGAGGGACCGGCGCCGATGCCGGCCCCTCCCGGTGTGGTCAGGCGTAGACGGCGGCGAGCCACTCGGACCAGGTCCGCTCCGCGGCCTCCCGGTCGATGTCGGCGAACACGTGGTGACCGGTGAGGATCATGCCGCCGCCACCCACGAACCGCAGCAGCGCGTCGTCGGTGCGCACCCCCAGGAAGCCGGGCTCCCGGACGACGTCGACGACACCGGCAACGTTCTGACCGTCGACGGTGAACTCCACCTTCTCGCCCTCATTGACCCGGCCGGTCAGGCCGACCGCGCCGATGACGGCGTCCCAGGCGCCCTCCTGGTCGGCCTGCGGCGGCCCGAAAGCGGTCACCGGCACGGCGGTGCGGCCCGGGAAATGCACCAGATACTGCTCGAGCGTGCGCAGGTAGAGCGGGTTGCCCTTGCGCAGCGCGTCATACTGCTCCTCCCAGTCGCCGGTCATGATGCCGCTGTGCACGAACCGCAGCGTGGTGCTCCCGCCGTCGCGGCCCTCGACGAGATACTCGAACGCCATGAACGCGCCGTCCTCGCCGGGCGTCGCACGGTAGGCGAAGCGGTGCGGCGGCTCCCAGGCGGTGATCGTCGACTCGGCGGTGAAGCCGGGCATCGTGAGGGAGCCCCGCCCGCCGACACGGGGCTCGATCTCGGTCCTGCCCATGAACCACGAGTCGACGCCGGGGCCGGTGGCGATCGCGTCCCAGACCTGCTCGGGCGTGGCTGCGATGTCGATGTCGTGGATGAGCTCGAACTCGTGCGACATGTCAGGACTCCTTGGTCTGTGGACGGTGCTGGCTTTCGATCTGAACGTCGGTGTCGGCGTCGACGACGGCCGTGTCCATCCGGCGGGCGGCCTCCGGACGCAGGCTCGGATGGATCGCGACGATGACCCTGTGCTCCCGGCCGTCCTCGGCGCTCTCGTCGTGATAGCGGCTGACCAGCCCGGCGACCGCCGTGGCCAGCTCCTGGGCGAACGCTGCCCGGTCGGCCGCGGAGGCGAACCGCACGGTGCCGTCCAGCGCGAAGGTGGCGACCGGCTTGCCCGCCCGGGCGGCCCCGGTGATGAGTGCGCCGACCTCTTTGACGAGCCGGGCCGCGACGGCGAGCAGCCAACGCGCGGACAGCTTGTCGGGCGACCTCGCCGGGTCGGGCTCCACGTCGGCGAGGGCCGTCGGCGAGATCACGAACGAGGCCGCGGCGGACCGCAACACCCGCTCCGTGACATTGCCCTTGCGCCGCTCCTCCACGAGCTCGACGAGGCCGTGCGCCTCGAGCGTCTTGAGGTGGTAATTCACCTTCTGCCGGGGCAGGCCGACGATTGCGGCGAGGCCGGCCGCCGAGTTCGGCTCCACGAGCAACGCCAGCAGTCGTGCCCGGATCGGGTCCAGCGCCACCTCAGCGGCACTCGGCTCCTCGATGACTTCCACTTCGAACATGCGAGAAATGTAGTCGCCGACAACTTGGGCTGTCAAGACAGGAAAAATTGTCGGTGCCCGTCGCTACAGTGACCGCTGTGACATCGCAGGTGCGGGGGCCCCGGGTCTCCACCATCGAGTTGTTCTTCGACCTCGTCTTCGTCTTCACCGTGATGCAGTTCGCCAACGTGCTCGTCAAGCACGTCGACCTGACCTATGCGTATCGAGTGCTGCTGATGCTCGGCATCATCTGGTGGATGTACGGCGGCTATGCGTGGCTGACCAACGCGGTGGCACCGAGCAGCGCGCTGCGCCGCACACTCCTGCTCACCGGCATGGCCGGCTTCCTGGTCATCGCCCTGTCCATCCCATACGCGTTCGACGGCGACGGATGGGCGTTCGGCGTGGGGTATCTCGTCGTCACCGTCGTGCACTCCGCACTGTTCCTGCAGGCGGACGACAACGCCTCGATCGGCGCGGCGATCGCCGGCCTGGCCCCGATCAACGGCACCGCCGCACTGATGGTGCTGGCCGGCGGTTTCCTCGACGGCCTCTGGCAATACGGGTTGTGGACGACGGCGCTCGCACTGGTCATCGTGGCACCGCACCTGCATCGCATGGGAGCTTGGACGATCGACGCGGGCCACTTCGCGGAACGGCACGGCCTGGTCGTCATCGTCGCCATCGGCGAGTCCGTGATCGCCGTCGGCCTCGCGTTCGCCGGCCTGCACCTCGACCCGTCGGCCCTGCTCGTGGCGCTGCTCGGCCTGTGCATCGCGTATTACCTGTACTGGAACTACTTCTCCGGGGACGAGGTCCGCGCCGAGCACGCGCTGGGCGCCATCACCGACCCGGCCCGCAAGGCGCGCGTCGCGGTGCAGGCCTGGGGCTACGCGCACTACTTCCTGATCGCCGGCATCGTGTTCACGGCGGTCGGGGTGAAGCTGTCGGTCGGGCACGGATTCGAGGCGCTGCACTGGCCGAGCGCCATCGTCCTGAGCACGGGCGCGGCCATGTTCCTGCTCGCCCACGCATGGTTCCTGTCCATCCTGAAGCTGCCCGGCGCCTGGTATCGGGTGGCGGCAGCGGCCGGCGTCCTGGCGGTGATCCCGCTGGGGCACTGGCTGGCCGTCGCGCAACTCGCCGCGGTCCTGCTCGTGATGGCCGCGGCGGTCATCGCCAAGGACCTGAAGACCATCCGGACCGAGCACACCACCGTCATCCACGACTTCGGACGCTGACCGCCGGCCGCCCCGGGGAGGGCCCGCCCGGGGAGCGCCCGCCCGGGGAGCGCCCGCCTCGGGACGGAACTGTGAGGACAGCGAAGGAGTGCGGACCAGAGAGGAGTTTCTGCCGGCGCGCTGACCAACCGGACTTCGACGACAGGCCGGCCGCGATCGGTGGTGCGTTGCAAGCGTGCCCCAGCGGACAGGCTCGCCTGTGGAGAACCTGCCCATGGAGCAGCGGTGCGCGGCGGGTCGGCCTGCGGGCAGGCTGCGCGCTGAGAACCATCGCTGGTGGAACAGGCCAGATCGGCCGGGTCAGCATCGGGTCAGAGGAACGGCTCCGATGAGGTCGGCCGGGCGGGTCAAGGGCGGGTCAGGGGCGGGTCACGGGTCAAGGGCGGGTCAAGGGTCAAGGGCGGGTCAAGGGCGGGTCAAGGGCGGGTCAGGGGCGGGCCGGTGGGAGGAGGCCGAGGGACATGGCGGTGGTGACGGCGGCGGTGCGGTCGCTGACGTCGAGTTTGTTGAAGGCGCGCAGCAGGTGGGTCTTGACGGTCGCTTCGGTGATGTGGAGGGCACGGCCGATGTCGGCGTTGGTGTGGCCGGTGGCGACGAGGGACAGGACCTCGAGCTCGCGGGCCGAGAGGATCGGGGTGGTGGCAGGGCGGGGTGGGTTGCGGACCTGCTGGACGAGGCGGCCGGCGACCGAAGGGGCCAGGACCGTCTCGCCGCGGGCGGCGGCGCGGACGGCGGTGGTGAGGTCGGACCGGGAGGCGTCCTTGAGGAGATAGCCGCTGGCGCCGGCCTCGACGGCTCGGAGGATGTCGGCGTCGGTGTCGTACGTGGTGAGGACGACGACCCTGGTCCGCGGGAGCGTGGCGAGGATGCGGCCGGTCGCGCCGGCGCCGTCGAGGCCGGGCATCCGCAGGTCCATGAGGATGACGTCGGGGTGGTGGGTGTGCGCGGCGGTGACGGCCTCGTCGCCGGAGCCTGCCTCGCCGACGACGGTCAGGTCTGGTTCGGCCTCCAGCATGCCGCGCAGGCCGTCGCGGACCACGGGGTGGTCGTCGACCAGCAGGATGCGGATCATGCGAGCCGGTTCATGACGGCGGCATCGGCGCAGGGCAGGCATCCGGCCGGCCAGGACGGGGATCGGACCGGCAAGGAAGGAGTGGCACGCGGCATGCCGGGGATCGTACGAGTCGGGCCGGGCCTGCGCAGACCGGTGGGAAACGGTGGGCGGGGTGGCACAGTGCGGGTCATGCGAGCTGGACCGTGACAGTGGTGCCGGTGCCGGGGCGGCTCGAGACGGTGCACACGCCGCCGGCCTGCTCCACCCGCGCTCGCATGCCCGAAAGACCGAAACCCGAGCTGACGCTGGGCGCAAAGCCAGAACCAGAACCAGCGCCAGAACCAGCGCCAGAACCAGCGCCAGAACCAGCGCCAGAACCAGCGCCAGAGCCGGAGACAGAGCCGGAGACAGAGCCGGACTCGGACAACGGGCCAGGCGGTGGTGGGGTGAAGCCGAGGCCGTTGTCCGTCACCGCCAGGACGACCGAGCCGCCGGTGGTCGAGAGCCGGACCTCGACAGCCGTGGCGTGGGCGTGTTTGCGGACGTTGGTCAGGGCCTCCTGCAACGACCGCAGCAGCACCACCTGCGCCGCGGTCGGCAGGGCGGCAAGGGCGTCGTCGGTGTGGTGCTCGAAGTGGCAGGCGGTGTGGATGCCCGTCTCGGAGGCGAGCCGGGACAGTTGCCGGCGCACCGCGTCGCCGAGGCCTGAGGTCTGCAGGTCGGCGGGGCTGAGGGCGGCGACCAGGGCGCGCGCCTCGGCGAGGTTGTCCCGGGCGGTGCGGGTGACCTGCTCGAGGCGGCGGGCGGTCTGCGCCGGGTCACCGGAGGCCGCCTGGGCGAGCGTGATGATGCTGGTGAAGCCCTGGGCGAGGGTGTCGTGGATCTCGGCGGCGAGGCGGGCCCGTTCGGTGAGGACCCCGGCCTCGTGGGAGAGGCGGGCGACCTCGGCGCGGCTGGCGGACAGCTCGGCGATCATCGCGGCGCGTTCCTCGTTCTGGTCGGAGAGGCGGGCGATGTAGGTGCCGGCCACGACCGCGAACGCCAGGCCCAGCACCGTGAGCGGGATCAGCCCGTGCACCTTGGTGAGGGTGCCGTCGCGGGCCAGCGCCATCGGCACCGGGAGCAGGTCGAGAGCGGCGACCGCGGCGACGGCGGGGCGCAACGGCAGCGCGGCGAACAGCATCGAGCCCCAGGCGAAGAGCGCGAACGACGCCGTGTGGTCGAGCCAGACGGCGGTGAGGTGCAGCAGCGCCAGGACGGCGACGAAGAGCCAGGTGAGCCGCAGGAACCTCGAACAGAGGAAGTGCCAGCCGAGGCACAGCACGAGGAGCAGCGAGGCGGGCGCGGACCCGGGGGCCCGGTCCAGCAGCATGAAGCCGACGACCGAGCCCACCACGACGACGTAGAGCGCGTCCCACAGGGACAGGGTCACCGGCGTGACCACCGGAACGTCAGCAGGCTCAACGCCAGGCCGATCAGGCACCACGCGCCCAGCACCAGGGCGGTCCTGCCGGGCTCCCACGAGCCTGCCACCTCCTGCGCGGCGAGGGCGTCGGGCAGGAAGACCGAGCGGAATCCCTGCCCCATCCATTTGACGGGGAACAGCGCCGACACGTTGACCATCGCCTGGGGCAGCGCGGCGATGTGGACGAAGATGCCGGACGTGAACTGCAGGACGAGGACGGGCAGGTTGAGCACCGCCGGGGCGCTGCGGGCCGAGCGGGCCAGCGACGACGCGGCGATGCCCAGCAGGGTACAGGCGATGACCGACAGCACCAGCAGCCAGGCGAAACGGAACCAGTGCGACGGCAGCGGCAGGTCGAACATCAGCACCCCGACCGCCAGCAGCAGGAACACCTCGAACAGCGCCGCGAAGAAGACGAGCACGATCTTGCCGATGAAGTAGGACCCGGCGGTGATCGGCGTGCCCCGCAGTCGTTTGAGCGTCCCGTCCTCCCGGTCGACGGCGATGCCGACGCCCATCGAGATGAACGCGGTCGACAGGATGCCGTAGGCGATCATGCCGGCGGCGAAGACCTGGCTGTGCGTGGTCGGCGAGCCCGGCATGACGGGCGTGTCGAAGATGAGGCCGAGCAGGACCGTCAGCAGCGCCGGGAACGCGAACGTGAAGATCACCGCGTCCTTCTGCCGGATCAGCTGCAGCACCTCGACGAACCCGCGGGAACGGCCGACGGCGAACGTGGACGGCATGGTCATGACCGGGCTCCGATCAGGTCGAGGTAGACGTCTTCCAGGCTGGGCCGGCGGACCTGCAGGTCGGCGGCGTCCGGCGGCAGCGCCGCCACCACGGTGCTGGGCGAGTCGGTGCGCACCTCGTGCAGCCCGGTGCCGTCGCGCCAGGTGACGGTCGCCTGCGCGGCGGCGAGGCCGCCCACAGTGGACGGTGTACCGGCGGCGACGACCCGTCCCCCGGCGATGATCGCGAGCCGGTCGGCGAGGGCCGCGGCCTCTTCGAGGTAGTGGGTGGTGAGCAGGATCGTGGTCCCGTCGGCGGCGAGGGAGCGGATCAGCGCCCAGAACTGCCGCCGTGCCTCGGGGTCGAACCCGGTCGTCGGCTCGTCGAGGAAGACCAGCGAGGGGTTGCCGACGATGCCGAGCGCGACGTCGACCCGCCGCCGCTGCCCACCGGACAGCGTCCGGATCCGGGCGCCGGCCTTGTCCGAGAGCCCCACCAGGGAGATGACGTCGGCGACGTCCCGCGGAGCGGGGTAGTACCCCGCGAAGTGCCGGACCGTCTCGCGCACCGTGAGGTCGGCCGCGTCGGTCGCGGTCTGCAGCACGATCCCGATCCGCGAGCGCCACCGGCGGCCGGCGGCAGCGGGGTCCTCGCCGAGGACCCGGACCTCACCCGAGTCCCGGCGGCGGTGGCCTTCGAGGATCTCGATGGTCGTGCTCTTGCCCGCCCCGTTGGGACCGAGCAGGGCGAAGATCTCCCCGGCGCCCACGGAGAGGGAGATCCCGTCGACGGCGGTGACTCCCCCGTACGACTTGCGCAGCCCGTGCACTTCGATCGGTGTCATGGACACATCGAAACGCGTACACGGGGAGCCGGGGGACGACCGGAGGACGGACACCCGGGGGTCAACCGGTCGACCGACACGGAACAGGGCCGAGCCGGAAGACCCGGGCGGGTAGGTCTTCCGGCTCGACACTTACCTGAACAAAGCGATTACCAACCTGAACCGAGCGGTTACAGGCCTGAACAAGCGGTTACGGGCCGGCCGTCACGTAGATGATCTGGTTGGCCGTGTTGGCGGGTCCCGCCGTGTTGTTGATGACGTGGTTGATCGTGCCGACGCCGCCGAGGGAGACGCTGACCATGTTCCGGAACTGGATTCCGGCCTTGACCGGCACCTCGAAGGAGCGTTCGCCGACGACGGCGGGGTTGACGTTGAAGTAGCAGTAGCTGCCCAGCCCGAACGCCTGGTGCGTGTTCACGCTGTCGGCGACCTTGTAGGCGGCCCAGCCCCGGGTGGAGCCGTTCATCCAGGCGGCCTGGTTCGGCGGGTCGTAGGGCATCTCGTTCTGGTAGAAGTACGTGCGGCCGCCGTTGCCGTTCCAGATGGTCTGGTACTGCTGGTAGTGCTCGACGAACAGCCCGTACATCGTCACGTCGTTGCCGTTGACGACCATGCCGTTCTGACCCTTGCTGACGGTCCAGCCGTAGGTGCCGGCGTTGCCGTGGTCGGCGCGCCAGATCCACATGTGGTCGCCGATCACGTTGTTGCTGTTGACCTGCAGGCTGACCGTGGCGTTGCCGACGTGCGCGCCGCCGATGCGGAAGTACACGTCGTGCAGCGACGTCGGGTTGGCGGCGTGGTTCGCCGACGAGCCGGCCGGGCCGAGCTCGACCAGGGTCGGCGAGTTGACCGTGCCGGCGTCGATGAGGATGCCGGCGAGCTTGACGCCGTCGACGTCGGCGACCTTGATCGCGGAGACGCCGCCGTCCGGCACGAACGTCGCCAGGCCCAGGCCCAGGATGATCGTGTTCGGGTTGTTGACCTGCAGCGCCTGGTTGAGGTGGTAGACGCCGGGGGTGACCAGCAGGTGCCGGCCGGCGGCCAGGGCCGCGTTGATCTGCGCGGCGGTGTGGCCGGGGCGGACGATGAAGAACTGGTCGAGGGAGATCGACGAGCCCGCCGGGGTCTTGCCGAACCAGCTGGTGCCGGTCGTGTTGGCCTGCAGCGCCGGGACGAACACCCGGTAGGTGCCGGTGCCGTCGATGTACAGGAACGGCTTCTCCCGCTGCAGCGGCGTGGTGTTGATGACCGTGTGCGAGGGGTTCGGGAAGTTCGGCGGCGGGGCGCCCTGCACGCCCTGGAAGACCATGTTCCACACGGAACCGGCCCAGCTGCCCAGGGTGCTGTTGCGGGTGTACCACTGCTGCTGCGAGCCCGACACGACCCGGCCGTCGATCTTCGTGTCGGCCATGAGACCGCCGGAGGACCAGCCGTCGCCGCCGTTCCACAGCTGGATCTCGTTGTTGGCGCCGCGCAGGTGCATGCGGCGGTACTGCACGGCCTGCGAGACGGCCCAGCGCTCGACCTGCGTGCCGTTGCCGGTGTTCGGCAGGGTCACGGACAGGTTCTCCGCGCCGCGCCAGAAGTTCTGGGTGGCGTTGCCGCCGAACCAGGTGGCCTCGGCCCGGACGTGGCCGTTGATGTTCACGTCGTCGGGCGAGAAGCCGAGCCCGGCGACCTGGGTGTAGAAGCCGATGTTGGCGTCGATGGTGTGGTTGCCGGGCTTGAACAGCACCGCGTAACGCTCGGTGCCGAACTGGTTGGTCTCCTGGCCGGCGAAGATCTGGTTGAGCCGGGCCTGCGCGGCGGCCTGCTGCGACGGGTCGTAGACGGAGACGTTGGGGCCGAAGTTGGGGTTCTTCGGGTCCGGGGTCTCGATCGGGCCGGTGCTGGTGGGCGGGCTGCTGGACGGCTGGCCGCCACCGAGGACGTACACCTCGAACTCCCACAGCGACACACCCCACTGGGTGGCCTTGGCGGTGGCGTTGACCCGGACGTAGCGGCCGGTGCCGGTCACGTCGATCGTCTGCACGCCGCCGGTCCCGGTGGTCGTGGAGTAGATGTTCGTCCAGGCCGCGTTGTCGTTGGAGACCTGGATCTGGAAGGCGTTCGCGTAGGCGGCCTCCCAGCGCAGGACCACCCGGCAGAGCTGGTACGAAGCGCCGAGGTCGACCGTGATCCACTGCGGGACGGAGGCGGCGCTGGCCCAGCGGGTGCCGGTGTTGCCGTCGGTCGCGGCGGTGGCGGGGGTGCCGGCGTTCTCGGTCGAGGACGCGGTGGTCGGGCGGGTGACGGCGCGGTTCGTCGGTCCGCAGGTCTGGCCGGTCGGGGACAGCTCGCCGAAGACCTGGAACTCCCACAGCGAGTAGCCGTAGGCGGTGTTGCGCTGGGTGCCGTACATCCGCACGTACCGGCCGGTGCCGGTCACGTTGATCGTCTGGGTCCCGCCGGCGCCGGTGGTGGTGTTGTAGACCTGCGTCCAGGTCGCGGCGTCGTTGGAGATCTGGATCTGGAACGCCTTGCCGGAGGCGGCCTCCCAGTTGAGCACGACCTGGGACAGCGCGGCGGGCGCGCCGAGGTCGACCTGGATCCACTGCGGGTCGCTGAAGGTGCTGGCCCAGCGCGTCCCGGTGTTGCCGTCGGTGGCGGCGGTGGCGGGTGTACCACCGTTCTCGCTCGACGAGGCGGTGGTGGGCTTGCCCTGGGACAGCAGTGTCGGCGCGGCGCTGGCGTCGGGCAGCGCGATCGCGGCGACGGCCGTGGAGAGCATCAGGGTGGCGGCACCACCGAGGAGCCAGCGGCGCAGGCCGCCGCGACGTCTACCAGGGGAGGTAGACGACAAAGTCGGATATTTCATGATCCTGCCTGTCAGTCGGGGGACGTTGGCGGGGATCCGGACCGGAGCGAACCGGCCGTGATCTGGGCGGGTGTAACCGTGAGGGGTCGTGCGATGACACGCAGGCGCAAGGCGGTGCGCCTGCGGTGGCCGGCATCGTCATGCCGGAACACGCAGATGAGAGAGCGCTCTCTCAGAACCACGAGTGTTACGCCGGGGTTGCTTCGGCGTCAAGACAAACTTCTATCGCGAGGCGAAAAATCCAGCTATGTGGCTTTTGTGGCCCACCGTCAGGGCCGGGCGGACCTTGACGCCGGGAATGCGTCCCACTTTAATGACGACATTATTTAAGTCTCGATAGAAATCTGGTCGCGGCACCACACCCCCGTTCGGCTGGGACCAGCACCACCTTCACCTCCCTGTCGAGCGTGCGACCGTCACGCCGCAGCCCCAACCCCTGCGGTCGCTTCGGCACGCCGGTCGGCAGCCATCGAAAGGGCAGACACCGTGCCGGGACGACACAGGCTCGCATTACTGATGGCGGCCGCCATGCTGACCGGTTCGCTCGCGGCGTGCGGCGACCCAGTGGCGGACGCCAAGACCCTCACCTACTGGGCCAGCAACCAGGGCAGCAGCCTCGAGTTCGACAAGCAGACCCTCGCGCCCGTCCTGGAGCGCTTCGAGCAGCAGACCGGCATCCACGTCAAGGTCGAGGTCGTGCCGTGGTCCGACCTGCTCAACCGGCTCCTGGCGGCGGCGACCTCGGGCCGCGGCCCGGACGTGGTCAACATCGGCAACACCTGGTCGGCGTCGCTGCAGGCGACCAACGCGCTGATCTCCTTCGACGCCGCGGCGTTCGACCGGATCGGCGGCAAGGATCGGTTCGTGCCGGCCGCCCTCGCCTCCGCCGGCGCGCCCGGCAAGGCCCCGGCGGCGGTGCCGCTCTACTCGCTGTCGTACGCGCTCTACTACAACAAGCAGATGTTCGCCGACGCGGGCATCAGCAAGCCCCCGGCCACCTGGGAGGAGCTCGTCGACGTCGGCAGGCGCCTCACCAACGGCAAGCAGTGGGGGCTGGCGGTCGAGGGCGCCAACCTGTCCGAGAACGCGCACCACGCGTTCACGTTCAGCCAGCAGTACGGCGGCGAGTGGTTCGACGTCAGCGGCAAGCCGACGTTCGACACCGACCAGAACGTCAAGGCCATCAAGCGGTACATCGACCTCATGGCCGTGGACAAGATCGTCAACCCGAGCAACGCGGAGTACGCGAAGAACGAGTCGCTGTCCGACTTCGCCAACCGCAAGGCGGCGATGCTGCTGTGGCAGGCGGCCGGCTCCGCGTTCCAGGCGCAGGGCATGCGCCCCGAGGAGTACGGCATCGCGCACGTGCCGTTCCCGGCGAACCCCCCGACCGGCGGGCGCCGGATCAACAGCATGGTCGCCGGGATCAACATCGCGGTCTTCCGGCACAGCCGAAATCTGGAGGGCGCGATGGAGTTCGTGAAGTTCATGACCAGCGACGCCGAGCAGGTCGCGCTCAACAAGGTGTACGGGTCGCTGCCGTCGGTCAAGGCGGCGCTGAGCGATCCCGCGTTCGCGGCACCCGAGCAGAAGATCCTCGCCGAGGTGCTCGCCTCGACCGCCTCGCCGCTGCCGCAGGTGACCACGGAAAGCCAGTTCGAGACCCTGGTCGGCGCGGTGATGAAGGAACAGTTCGCCAACGCGGCCAACAACAAGCCCATCACCGAGGCCGCCATCCGCGCGAAGCTGAAGGCCGTCGAGCAACGGATGAAGGGATGAGCCCCGCACAGGCACGGGGATCGGCGGCGGTGCCGGTCCGGCGGCCGATGCATGCCGCGCCCGACGTCCGCCAGCACAACGCCCGCGCGCACGCCCCGGTGCGGCGGCCGAGCTCGCCGAAGCAGCGCCGCAGGCGGCGGATGCGGTCCAAGTACCTGCCGTACATGCTGGTCCTGCCGGCCGCGATCCTCGAGATCGCGATCCACGTCGTGCCGATGCTCGTCGGCGTGTGGATGAGCCTGCTGGAACTGACCCAGTTCCACATCCAGGACTGGTCGACGGCGCCGTTCGTCGGGTTCGGCAACTACACCGCCACGCTCGACTTCGACAGCGAGACCGGCAAGGCGCTCGCCCACTCGTTCGGCATCACCGTGCTGTACACGTCGCTGTCGGTCTTCATCTCGTGGCTGTTCGGGCTGTCGGCCGCCGTGTTCCTGCAACGGCCGTTCCGCGGCAGGGCGCTGCTGCGCACGCTGTTCCTGACCCCCTACGCGCTGCCGGTCTACGCGGCCGTCATCACCTGGGGGTTCCTCTTCCAGCGCGACACCGGGCTGGTCAACCACGTCCTCGTCGACCAGCTCGGCCTGGTGGACGGCGAACGGCCGTTCTGGCTCATCGGCGAGAACAGCTTCTGGGCGCTGCTGGTCGTGTCCGTGTGGCGGACCTGGCCGTTCGCGCTGCTGTGCATCACCGCCGGGCTGCAGAACGTGCCGACGGAGATGTACGAGGCGGCCGCGATCGACGGCGCCGGGTTCTGGCGGCGGATCACCTCGGTGACGCTGCCGTCGCTGCGCCCGATCAACCAGGTGCTGCTGCTGGTGCTGTTCCTGTGGACGTTCAACGACTTCAACACCCCGTACGTGCTGTTCGGCGGTTCCGCGCCGCCGGAGGCGGACCTCATCTCCATCCACATCTACAACAGCTCGTTCAGCACCTGGGACTTCGGCACCGGCTCGGCGATGTCCGTGGCCCTGCTGCTCTTCCTGCTGCTGGTCACGGCCGTGTACCTGGTCATCACGAACCGCAGGAGGATCCATGCGTGAGGGCAGGGGCGAGCGGATCGCCCGCTGGATCGTGCTGACGTTCCTGGCGGTGTTCGTGCTGACGCCGCTGTACGTGATGGTGAGCTCGGCGCTGAAGCCGCTGCAGGACGTGCAGGACTACTTCACCTGGTTCCCCTCGACGGTGACGTTCCAGGCGTTCGTCGACATGTGGACCACGGTGCCGCTCGGCAACTACCTGCTCAACAGCGTGATCGTGTCGTCGGTCGCGGCGGTGTTTTCCGTCGCGATCGCGGTGTTCGCGGCGTTCGCGATCAGCCGGTACCGCTTCCGCGGCCGCGGCGTGTTCTCCGTCGCGGTGCTGTCGACGCAGATGTTCCCCGGCATCCTGTTCCTGCTGCCGCTGTTCCTGATCTACGTCAACCTGGGCACGGCCGGCGGCGTCGACCTGTACCAGACCCGGCTCGGCCTGGTCATCACGTACCTGACGTTCTCGCTGCCGTTCTCGATCTGGATGCTGGTCGGCTACTTCGACTCGATCCCGCGCGGGCTGGACGAGGCGGCGCAGGTCGACGGCGCCGGGTCGATGCGCACGCTGTTCACGGTCATCCTGCCGACGGCGGTGCCCGGGATCGTCGCGGTCACCGTCTACGCGTTCATGACGGCGTGGGGCGAGGTGCTGTTCGCCTCCATCATGACGGACCAGGACAGCCGCACCCTCGCCGTCGGCCTGCAGGCCTACTCCACGCAGTTCCAGGTGTACTGGAACCAGGTGATGGCCGCGTCCCTGGTGGTCAGCATCCCGGTCGTGGCCGGGTTCCTGGCCCTGCAGCGGTACTTCGTCGCCGGTCTCACCGCCGGTGCGGTCAAGTAAGGCGCAAGCAACCCCCGTCCTCAAACCAAGAGGAGAACCGTCGCGTGCTGGATCTGTCCAACCTTCCACCCAACTTCGTCTGGGGGTCCGCGACCGCGGCGTACCAGATCGAGGGCGCCGTCACGGAAGACGGCCGTGGACCGTCCATCTGGGACACCTTCAGCCACGCCCCGGGCAACGTCGACAACGGCGACACCGGCGACGTGGCCTGCGACCACTACCACCGCTGGCCGGAGGACATCGCGCTGATGCGCCGGCTGGGCCTTGCCGCGTACCGGTTCTCGGTCGCGTGGCCGCGGATCGTCCCGGCCGGGACCGGCGCGGTGAACGAGGCGGGCCTGGACTTCTACGACCGGCTCGTCGACGGGCTCCTCGAGGCGGGCATCCGGCCGTTCGCGACGCTGTACCACTGGGACCTGCCGCAGGCGCTGCAGGACAGGGGCGGCTGGCCGGAGCGCGCGACGGCGGAGGCGTTCGCGGACTACGCCGCCGTCGTCGCGGGCCGGCTCGGGGACCGGGTCGCGGACTGGAACACGGTGAACGAGCCGCTGTGCGTGTGCTGGATCGGCCATCTCGAGGGCCGGATGGCGCCCGGCGAGCGGGACCTGACCCGGGCGGTGCGCGCCTCGCACCACGTGCTGCTCGGCCACGGTCTGGTCAACCAGGCGATCCGGGCGGCGGCGCAGCTGCCGCCCGCGGTCGGCATCGTGCTCAACCTGAGCCCGACGGAGCCCGGCAGCGACCGGCCGGAGGACGTGGCCGCGGCCGTCCGCGCCGACGGGCACATCAACCGCTGGTGGCTGGACCCGCTGCACGGCCTCGGCTACCCGGCGGACATGCTGGACACGTACGGGGTGGACCTGCCCGTCCGCGACGGCGACCTCGACCTGATCGCGGCGCCGACGGAGTTCCTCGGCATCAACTACTACTTCCGGCAGGTCATCGTCGACGACCCGGCCGGCGTGGCCCCGTTCGTGCGGCAGATCCCCGTGCCGGGATCGGTCGAGACGGCGATGCCGTGGGAGGTCTACGCGAAGGGCCTGGAGGACATCCTGGTGCGCGTCGCCGAGACGTACCGGCCGCGCAGCATCCTCGTGACGGAGAACGGCTCCGCGTGGGCCGACACGGTCGAGCCGAACGGCGAGATCCAGGACAAGGAGCGCGTCGACTACCTGGAGCAGCACCTGGACGCGGTCCGCAACGCGGTCGTGCGGGGCGCCCCGGTCGACGGCTACTTCGCCTGGTCGCTGCTGGACAACTTCGAATGGGGATACGGTTACGACAAGCGGTTCGGCCTGGTCAGGGTCGACTACGACACGCAGCAGCGCACGATCAAGGCGAGCGGGCACCGCTACGCGGAGCTGATCCGGCACCACAGAGCCGCACACAGCGCGGCCCACGATTCGGTGGATTAGGGTCGAATGTGGCGCTGCCGGGTAAGCAGGACGGCAGCGCCACAGGACCTGCCACCGAGGAGACGAATCATGAGCTCTGACACCGCGAGCTGGGACCCGGCCCCGGACGAGGAAGGCCAGTTGTCCGTCGAGGACACCCTGTCGGACCGCGGGCTGGACGACGCGCTCGACGAGGGCTACTCGCCGCCGGAGAAACCGCTCGGTCTCAACGCCTTCGGGGTCACCCAGGCCGAGGCGCAGCGAGGCGAGTCCTGGGACCAGCGGATCAAGCAGGAGGAGCCGGACCCGACGGCCCGGCCCGACCTCGACGACTACGGCACCACCACCGAGTCCGGCGAGTTCTTCGACGCCGGCGAGGTCGGCGACCGGCGGGCCGGCCGGCTCGTCGCCCCGGACGAGGGCTGGGGCGAGGACGAGGAGAAGGACGAGATCGGCTCCGACGTCGGCATCGACGGCGGCGCCGCGTCCGCCGAGGAGGCCGCCATGCACATCATCGACGTCGACCGCTGACGGCCGCGCGCCCTGCGGGCGGTGGCCGCCTGATAACCCAGCGCGACCACCGCCACGCCCGCGGCCCACAGCACGTACCACCCGGTGAGGGCGAGCAGCCCCACGACGCACAGCAGCGCGACGACGGCCGTGCGGCGGGCCCAGCCGCCCGCCGGGAGCACCTTCACCGCCGCCGCCGTGCCCAGGACGTACACGACGACGAACGACGCCGTCGTGGCCAGCATCAGCGGCCTGGCGCCCACCCCGAGCGGCCCGGCGACCGCGATGCACACGCCGGCGAGCCCGGCCACCACCGCCAGGGACCGCCTGGGCACCTCACCGGCGCCGGCGCCCTTGGCGAACCAGGCGGGCAGCGCGCCGTCGCGGCCCAGCGCGGCGCCGAGCTTGGCGGCGCCGGCGAAGTAGGCGTTGACGGCACCCGCGGTGAGCAGCAGCGCGACGACCGCGGTGAGGACCTTGACGTCGCGCCCGAGGCCGATGGTCAGCAGCTCGGCGAGGGGTGCCTCGACGGTACCGGCGCGGGGGCCGAGCACGAGCTGGCTGGTCGCGGCGACGAGCAGGTAGAGCACGCCGACGATCCCGACGGCGATCCAGGTGGCGCGGGGCACGTCCCGGCGCGGGTCGCGGTAGTCCGCGGCGAGCGAGGTCAGCGCCTCCCAGCCGGCGAACCCCCACACGAGCACGGCGACCGCCGGTCCGACCGCCGGCCAGCCGTGCGGGGCGAAGGGCCGCAGGTTCGCCGGGTCCGCGTGCGGCAGCGCGGTGACCACGGCGAGCAGCAGCAGCGCGGCGAGGGCCCCCGCCAGCCACAGCTGGGCCCGGCCGGAAAGCCTCACACCGCCGAAGTTCAGCCCCGCGACGAGCACGATGAGCGCGCCGGCGGTCAGCAGCGTCGTACGCTGGCCGCCGCCGACGACCGCGGTGACGTAGGCGGCGCCGAAGCTCGCCGCGGGCAGGAAACCGACCGGGACGGCGACGTAGAAGGTCCAGCCGACGACCGCGGCGGCGCGCGGGCCGAACGCCGTGCCGACGTAGGTGGAGACCCCGCCGGCGTCGGGATACCGGGCGCCGAGCGCGGCGAACGTGGCGGCCAAGGGCGCGGACAGCACGACGAGGGCGAGCCACGCCACCAGTGACGCGGGCCCGGCGACCTGGGCGCCGAGGGCCGGCAGGGCGATGACGCCGGTGCCGAGGACGGCGCCGACGGACAGGGCGGCGCCCTGCTTGACGGTGAGCATACGATCGACGCTAGGCCTCGCCTTGGCCCGGTAGAAGTGCCAATCGATCACGGATTGCGTTGGGCCAAATTGGATCTGCACATCAGCCTCGCCGGCCCCGGTGACCAGTCCGCCCGCATCTACCGGCAGGTCCGCGACGCGATCCTCGACGGGCGGCTGCGGGCCGGCGAGCGGGTGCCGCCGAGCCGGCAGCTGGCGCGCGACCTCGCCGTGTCGCGCAACACGGTCGCCGCCGCCTACGACCGGCTGGTCGGCGACGGGTTCCTGGCCGGCAGGGCGGGCGCGGGCACGTTCGTGGCGATGCCGGCGTCCACCGGGGCGCGGCGGGCCCCGGTGGGCGAGCTGCGGCCGTCGCCGCGCTGGGCCGCGCTCACCGCCGACCTGCTGCGGCGGCCACCGACCCCGCCGGCCCGCTACGACCTGCGCGCGGGGCACCCGGACGGTTCCCTGTTCCCGCTGGCCACGTGGCGCCGGCTCCTCGCCCGGTCGGTGCGCGCCTCCGCCGAGTACGCAGACCCCGCGGGACTGGAGCCGCTGCGGGCCGCGATCGCCCGGTCGGCCGGGCTGTCCCGGTCGGTGCGGGCCGCCCCGGAGGACGTGATCGTGACCAACGGCGCCCAGCAGGGCCTCGACCTCATCGGCCGGGTGCTGCTCGAGCCGGGCGCGGTCGCCGCCGTCGAGGACCCGGGCTATCCGCCGGCGCGGCTGGCCCTCGAGGCGCTCGGCGCCCGCGTCGTCCCGGTGCCGGTGGACGGCGACGGCCTGGTCGTCGAGGCACTGCCGAGGTCGGCGCGGCTGGTGTACGTGACACCCTCGCACCAGTATCCGCTGGGTGTGCCGATGTCCCTGGCGCGGCGCTCGGCGCTGCTCGGCTGGGCCGAGCGGCACGGTGCCGCGATCGTCGAGGACGACTACGACAGCGAGTTCCGCTACTCCGACCGGCCCCTGGAGCCGCTGCAGAGCCTCGACCGGGCGGGCCGGGTCGTCTACGTCGGCTCGTTCGCCAAGACCCTGCTGCCTGCGCTGCGCCTCGGGTTCCTGGTGGCGCCCGCGTCGCTGCGCCCGGCCCTCGTCGCGGCGAAGCGCCTCACCGACTGGCACGCCGAGCCCGCCGCGCAGGCCGCCCTGGCGGACTTCATCGACGGGGGGCTGCTGCGGCGGCACGTGCGGACGGTGACGCGGGTGTACGCCGCCCGCCACGACCTCGTGACGGCGGCCGCGCGCGGGGTCCTCGCCGGCCGCTTCACCCTCGTCCCGTCGTCGGCCGGGCTGCACGTGACGCTCCTCGCCGCCCCCGGTGTCGACGTGCCCGCGGTCGTGGCGCGGCTGCGGGACCGCGGGGTCGCGGTGGAGCGGCTCGCCGGGTTCCACGCCGGCCCGGACGGTCCGGACGGCCTGATCATCGGCTACGGGATGATCAGCACCGCCGACCTTCCGGTGGCCCTGGACCTGCTCGACCGTTCCTGCCCGGCGGGATGACAGCCGCCTCCCGGACGCTCCGCTACGGTGTACGGATGCTCGTGCGCCGCGCCGCCGCCCTCACCGCGCTCACGGTCTGCCTCACCGGCGTGACCGCCTGCGGGAAGGCGAAGCCGCACGCCGCGCCCCCCGCCGCCGCGGCGTCGTCCGCGCCCGCGGCGGCGCCCTCGGTCTCCGTGCCGCCCTCGCCGGCGGTCGAGGCCGCGGCCAGCAGCGCCCCGCCGGCCGCCGCGGGCATCCCGACGATCACCTACACGCGGGGCGCGTCCGGCTTCCCCGCCGACCCCGACCAGGCCTCGACCGTCCCGCTGACCGAGGCGCTGCACCCGACGGCGAAGCTCGCCGCGTACGACCGGCCCGGCGGCACCGCCCGCGCGTACCTCACCCCGGAGATCAGCGGCGTGCAGCTGATCATGCCGATCGTGGCGCGCCAGGCCGGCTGGGTCGCGGTGCTGCTGCCGACCGTCAACCGCAGCGTCGGCTGGATCCCCGACGGCGCCTGGAGCACCGTGCCGCTGCGGGACCAGATCGTCGTGCGGCGCGGCGCGTACACGCTGACCTGGGTCCGCGACGGCGTCGCCCAGCAGACGTGGACCGTCACCGTCGGCGCGGCGGCGACCCCGACGCCGCTGGGCCGCACGTTCGTGCTGGGCCGGTCGGCGCTGCCCGGCAAGGTGTACGCGGGGCTCGACGTCCTCGCCCTCGGCGCCGTGCCCGACGACAAGGGGGCCGTCGCGGAGGGGCTGCAGGACGCGCACACCGGGATCCACGCGTGGTATCGCGACGAGTTCGGCTTCCGCAGGTCCAACGGCTGCGTCCGGATGCCGCCCGCGGCCCAGAAGGCGCTGCTCGACGCGGTGCCCAGCGGCACCAGCGTCGTCGTCCTGCCCTGACCACCGCCCGCCGGCCCGCCCTCACGTTCTGTCGTCGTCCCGCGCTTCACTGGCGCTTCACCGCCGACGGCTTACCGTAGGGAAGGTGAACCGTACAGTGGCACTGATTGGTATCGACGGCGCCGGCAAGTCCACCCAGGCGCGGTGGCTCGCCGACTGGCTCGACGCGACCGGCACCCCGGCGCGCTACCACCGCAACGCCGCAGGCCGGGTCTTCTTCAGCCGGCTCGCCCAGCGGCTCGGCCGCCGCGACGCCGAGCACCTCCTCGGCGTGCGGCTGTTCCTGCTGGTGGAGACGCTGATCCGGGGGTTCGTCATCGCGCGGGCGCTGATCGTGTCGCGGCTGACCGGCACGGTGGCCGTCATGGACCGGTACACCTACTGCCAGTACACGAGCATCACCGTGCGCGGGGGCACGGTGCGGCCGGCCCGGCTGCTCTTCCGCCTGCTGCCGCAGCCCGACCTGGTCTTCTACCTGGCGGTGCCGCCGCTGGTGGCGCAGGCCAGGGTCGACGCGCGGGGCAAGGACCACGAGGAGCTCGACTACCTGACGGCGTCGGACCGGGCGTACCGGGCGCTGCCCGAGGCGGACCGGTTCACGATCGTCGACGCGGGCCTGGACCCGTCGGCGGTGCAGGCGTCCCTGCGCGCGGCGCTGCGCCCCGACCCGCTGCCGGGCACCGCCTCGCCGCGTGCCGCGCGATCCACGTCGCACCTGCTCCCGATCGGGTGACGGGCACGCCCGACGCTGGCCCGGCGGGCGCGCTCCCGATCGGGTGACGGGCGCGCCTGTCGCGGGGGCGGCGGGCGTGACGGCCGGTTAGCGTCGATGTCTCGGGCCGCGGGGGCATCCGAGCTCGACGAAAGAAGGAACGCGCGTGTTCTCCACCGGCGACGATCCCGCGGCACGGCTGCGCCACGAGCTGCACACCCCGTTGACGTCGATCCTCGCGTACACGCGGCTGCTGCGCGACGACCTGGCCGGCGCCCCCGCGGCGGACGCGCTGCGCGAGGGCGTCGCCTGTCTCGACGCGATCGACCGCAACGCGGTCCGCCTGCAGCGCTACGTCGACGGCGTCATCCTGCCCCTCGCCGTCGAGGACACCGCCGCCGCGGACGCGCACCGGGTCGGCGCCACCGACCTGGTCGTGGTGCTCCGCGACGCCGTCGACCTGGCCCGGCGGGTCGCGGTCGCCGGCGCCGTCAGCATCCACGCGGACGCGCCGGCGTCGGTCCTCGTCGCCGTCGACGACCTCGTCTGCCGGCACCTCGTCGGGCAGCTCGTCCTGTGGCTGGCGACGGCCGCCCCGAGCCGCGCCCACATCGGGATCGCGCTGCGCGCCGACCCGGTCCCGGCGATCGACGCGAAGATCGTGCCGCACGGCGAGCTGACCGCTCCGCAGCCGCGCCCCAGCGACCCGCAGCGCCCCGCCGACCTGCGGGTCGCGAGCGCGGTGGCCAGCCTGTGCGGCGGTGAGGTCCGCCTCGACGAGACCTCGTTCCGCCTCACCCTGCCGGCCAGCGTCCTCGCCGCCGCACGGTAGCCCGGCCCACGGTGGCCCGGCCCACGGTGGCCCGGCTCAGAGGTCGACGATGCCGTCGAGCTCGCCGATGGTGCGGCGGACCGCGGGCCCGTGCGCGGTGAGCAGCCGCGCCTCGTGCCGGTGCGCCTCGGCCACGGCGTGCGCGAGCCCGAGCGACCCGTTGAGCCGCGACGCGAGCCTCCCCAGCCCGACCGCGTCCCCGCCCACGAGCGGCGCCACGGTGACCGCGCCGAGCAGGGCGTCGAGGCGGGCGAGCTCCTCGGCGTACGCGAGCTCGCTGCGGGTCTCGGCGAGCGACACGGCCGGCACCACCACGACGCCCCCGTCGGCGAGGACGGTGCTGACCAGGTCGTCGACCCCGGTGTTGCCCTGCGTGTAGGCGAGCACCGCCGACGGGTCGAGGACCAGCCCGACGGCCTCGCTCCCGGTGCTGGTCCCGGTGCTGGTCCCGCCGGTCGTGGCCTGGTCGGCGGTGGTGTGCCCGGTTGCCGGCTGCTCGGTCATGCCCAGCCCATCAGCTCGCGGACCTGCTCCCGCGACTCGGTGCGGGCATCGGCGGTGACCTTCGCGCCCGCGTCTCTGAGCCGCTGCCGAGCGCGGGCGCGGCGCTCATGTTCGGGTGCGGTGTCGGCGACGGCACCGGGGTCGATCTCGGTCATGGCGTGACCGTACCCCTTCGTATCGATCACCGCGGTCCCCCGAAGCGCCGACCTTCCCCGGACCGCCTTTCGCACCGGTGCCGCGCGGTGCCGGGCAGCGGCGGTGGGAGCGGAAGCCGACCTTCCCCGGGCCGTCTCCGCACCCGGTGCCGCGCGATGCCTGCGGGGCCGGTCAGCGGCTAGGAGAACGGCGCCGACCTTCCCCCGGACCGCATCCGCACCCGGTGCCCGCGGGGGGAGCGGAAGCCGACCTTCCCCCGGACGGCCTCCGTGCCGGTGCCGCGCGGTGACGGGCAGCGGCGGTGGGAGCGGAAGCCGACCTTCCCCGGACCGCCTCCGCACCCGGTGCCGCGGGGCGGTCAGCGGCTGTGGGAGCGGAAGGCGACGGGGTCGAAGCGGCCGTGGAGCAGCGGGGCCAGCCAGTGCGGGGACTCGCGGCGGAACAGGTCCGGGGCGAGGGCGCCCGCGCCGTCGGGGATAGCGCCGGCCAGGTCACCGGACAGGTCGTGCAGGTTGGTGCGGTGGACGAGCTCCGGCTCGGCGGGCCAGGTGCCGAGGACGACGACCGCGGGGACGTCGCGGGCGGCGAGCGCGGCGAGGGTGAGGGCCGTGTGGTTGAGCGTGCCGAGGCCGGGGCGGGCGACGACGACCGCGGTCGCGCCGAGCGCGGCGGCGAGGTCGAGCATCGTCCAGCCGTCCTCGCCCATGGGCACGAGCAGGCCGCCGGCGCCCTCGACGAGGGTGAGGTCGTGGTCCTCGACGACGGTGCGCAGCGCCAGCTGGGCCATGACGGCGGTCAGCGGGTCCTCGCCGGCGACCCGGGCCGCGGCGAGGGGGGCGAGCGGATCGGGGAAGCTGGCGAGGGTCCGCACCGTGACGGGCTCGGCGAGGCGGGCGACGGTCGCGGCGTCGGGCTCGTCACCCTCGGCGGTGCCGGTCTGCGCCGGTTTGACGACGGCGACCCGGCGGCCGGCGGCCGTCGCGGCGGCGGCGATCGCGGCCGTGACGATCGTCTTGCCGACGCCGGTGTCGGTGCCGGTGACGACGACCGCACCGGTGATCGGCTCGGTCGCCGCCGGGGTCACGTCCTGCGCCGGCAGCGCCTCGGAGCGCAGCGCGTCGGCGAGAAGGGCCTCCGCGGGCGAGACGTCATAGGGGTCTGCGGGGCGCGGGTCGCTCAACGGCTCGTCCTTCGGTCGTGCCTAGGGGCGCTCTTTGACGACGATGTCGAGCGCGTGCTCGAACGCCGCCGGTGGCACGCCGACGTTGACGCTGAGCCGAAGGCGCGACCGACCGTCCGGTGTGGACGGTGGGCGGAAGCAGCCTACCGCGACCCCCCTGTCCCGGCACGCGGCCGCCCAGGCGAAGGCCTCGTCGGGGCTGGGCGCAGCGACGGAGACGACCCCGCCGTCGGGGTCGGAGACGTCGAGGCCCTCGGCGCGCAGCCGGGCGACGGCCCGCGCGACCCGCCGGGCGAGCTCGGCCCGCAGGTCGTCGCCGGCGGTCAGCAGGTCCAGCGCGGCGAGGGCGCCCGCGGCGACGGCGGGCGGCAGGGCGGTGTCGTAGATGAACGTGCGGCCGGTGTCGACGAGTTGCCGGCCGAGCTGGCGCGGGCCGGCGACGACCCCGCCGGCGGCGCCGAGCGACTTCGACAGCGTCGCGGTGACGACCACGTCCGGCTTCCCGGACAGCCCGGCGGCGGCGACCCCGCCCGCGCCGCCGGGGCCGATCACGCCGAGCGCGTGCGCGTCGTCGACGAGCAGCAGCGCACCGCCCGGATGCCGGCCGCAGGTGGCGTACAGCTCGGCGAGCGGCGCCAGGTCACCGTCTACGGAGAAGACGCTCTCGGTGACGACGACGGCGGGCCGGTCCGGCTCGGCGGCCAGCAGGGCCCGCACGGCCGCCGGGTCGGCGTGCGGCGCGACCACGGTCCGCGCGCCGCGGGACGCGCTGCCGGCGCAGGCGAGGCGGCAGCCGTCGACGATCGACGCGTGGTTGTGCGCGTCGGAGACCACCAGCGTGCCGGGGCGCACCAGGGCCCGGATCGCGCCGAGGTTGGCCAGATACCCGGACGAGTACACGAGCGCGGTCTGCGCGCCGAGGAGCCGGGCGAGCCCGTCCTCCAGGGCGTGGTGGGCGTCGGTGGAGCCGCGCACGAGCCGGGAGCCGGTCGCGCCGAGCCCGTAGTCGGCGAGGGCCCGCGCGGCGGCGGCGAGCACGTCCGGGTGGCGGGACAGGCCGAGGTAGTCGTTGCCGGCGAGATCGATCACATCGTCGCCGGCGCCGCGCGGGCGCAGCTCCCGGCGCAGCCCGGCGGCCCGCCGGCCGGCGGCCTCATCGTCCAGCGTGGACAACCACGACGCGTCGTGCACCGCCGCACCCTCCCCCTCGCGTTGTAGAACCCCTACGATGTCGTTTGTTCGATGTGCACAATTTAACTGATCACCTTCGGGCCGACCGCCCGACCCTAACGTTTTGTAAGGTACGAGCATGCTTGATGCTGCCAAGGCTGTCGTCGACACCGGAGTCGGACTCGACCTGGACGGCGTCCTCGCCGTGCTGCGCTGCTCCGACGAGGAGCTGCCGGAATATCTCGCGATCGCGCACGAGGTGCGGATGACGTGGTGCGGCCCGGAGGTCGAGGTCGAGGGCATCGTCTCGCTCAAGACCGGCGGCTGCCCCGAGGACTGCCACTTCTGTTCCCAGTCGGGCCTGTTCACCTCGCCGGTCCGGGCCGTCTGGCTCGACATCCCGTCGCTGGTCGAGGCCGCGAAGCAGACCGCCGCGACCGGGGCCACCGAGTTCTGCATCGTCGCCGCCGTCCGGGGCCCCGACCAGCGGCTCATGACCCAGCTCGCCGACGGCGTCGCGGCGATCCGCGCCGCGGTCGACATCAACATCGCCGCCTCGCTGGGCATGCTCAGCCAGGCGCAGGTCGACGAGCTGGCGGCGCTGGGAATCCACCGCTACAACCACAACCTGGAGACCGCGAGGTCGCACTTCCCGCAGGTGGTCACCACCCACACCTGGGAGGAGCGGTGGGACACCCTGCGCATGGTCCGCGACGCCGGCATGGAGGTCTGCTGCGGCGGCATCCTCGGCCTGGGCGAGACCGTCGAGCAGCGGGCCGAGTTCGCGATCCAGCTGCAGGAGCTCGACCCGCACGAGGTCCCGCTCAACTTCCTCAACCCGCGCCCCGGCACCCCGCTGAGCGACCAGCCCGTCCTCGACCCGAAGGACGCCCTGCGCGCCGTGGCCGCGTTCCGGCTCGCGCTGCCCCGCACCCTGTTGCGGTATGCGGGCGGCCGCGAGATCACGCTCGGCGACCTCGGCACGCGTGACGGCCTCCTCGGCGGCGTCAACGCGGTCATCGTCGGCAACTACCTGACCACCCTGGGCCGCTCCCCCGACCAGGACCTCGCGCTGCTCGACGAGCTGAGCATGCCGGTCAAGGCCCTCTCGGCGACGCTGTGACGGGCGCCGGCACGACCACCGGCACCGGCACCGCGGCGTGGTGCGACCGGTGCGGCGAGTCGCTGACCGGCCCGCACCCGGCGTGCGCGGCGGCACGGGAGCTGGAGCCGCCGCGCTTCTGCCCGCAGTGCCGTCGCCGGATGAAGGTCCAGGTCCTGCCGCAGGGCTGGTCCGCGACCTGCGTCGAGCACGGCCCCACCCACCACTGACCGGGCCGCGGCGACCCGGCGGATCACCGGTCACCCGACCCTGGCGGTCTGCCTGACCCCGGCGGTCCACCGGCCGCCGGGCCGGGCGATTCACCAGGCCGGGCGGCAGGTCAGGCGGAGGTCGGGCCGGGCCATTCGGCGGCCGCGGCGGCCGCCCTGTCGAGGGTGCGGGGGTTGGCGCGGCCGAGCGCGGCGCCCATCGCCCGGCTGGTGAGGCCGCCCCGGGGTTGCAGCACCGCGGCCGCCTTCCGGGTCTGCTGCAGGACCCTGGTGACCCGGGCGCGGCGCAGCCGGCTGTATTCGTCCAGTGCCGGCGCCAGCGGCCCCCGCACGTTGGCGAGGACGGCCTGGAGGGTGGCGACGTCCTCCAGGGCCAGGCAGGCGCCCTGGGCGAGGTGGTGCGGCATGGCGTGGGCGGCGTCACCGATCAGGGCGTAGCCGCCGTTGCCGGCTCGCACGCCGAAGGTCTCCGGCATCGGGGTGAGCTCGCCGACGGGCTCCTGGACGAGGTCGTCGGGCTCGGTCGCGGCGAGCAGCTGCGGGATCGGGGCGTGCCAGCCGGCGAACCAGCGGCGCAGCAGGGCCAGCTGGCCGGCGGCGGGCTCGGGCCGCAGGGCGCCGGGGACGGTCGCGACCCAGGAGATGCCGCCGCGGGTCGAGCCGCCGGACGAGCCGCGCTCGCCGAGGGAGGCGTGGGTGAAGCGGTGCCCCGCGTCGAGCGTCTCGCCGTGCGGCGGGAGGCCCGGTGGCAGGTCGGGGATGCGATACCACGGGATGACGGCCCGCCACGCGGCCACCCCGGCGCTGGCGAACGACGTGGCGGGGGCGAGCCGGCGGCGCACGGCGCTCTGCACCCCGTCGGCCGCGACGATCAGGTCGGCCTCGAACGTGACCCTGCCGTCGCCGACGGCGCAGCGCTCCCGGTGGACGCGGGCGGGCTGCACCTCGATGCCGCTGCGGATGTCGACCTGCTCGCCGAGACCGGCGATGAACGCGTCGTGCAGGTCCTCACGGTGCACCACGACCGGTGGCGACTCGACCTCGTCCGGTGCGGCCGCGCCGGGACGGACCAGCCACTGCCCGTCCGGGCGGCGGATGCCGACCGGCGGGACCGGGGTGGCGATGCCGTCGAGGCCGCCGGCCAGGCCCAGGCCGCGCAACGCCCGGACCCCGTTGGGCCACAGGACGAGCGCGCCGCGGCCCGGCCGGAGCCGGTCGTCACGTTCGAGAAGGGTGACCTGCCAGCCCGTCCGGGCGAGCGCGCCGGCCGCGGCGAGACCGCCGATGCCGGCGCCGACCACGACAGCGGTGCGCATCCGCTCGCTACCTCAGCCCTTCCTCAGCGAGGTGCCCGGCGAACTGTCCGAGTCGCTCTCCTCGCCGGCGGAGGCGTCGGGCTCCGCCGCCTCGTCGTCGGAGGGCGCCGGGGCGTCCGAGACGTCCGAGAGGTCCGGCGCGATGGCCGGCTCGACGGGGGCGGCACCCTCGGTGACCGGGGTGATGCGGCCGTTCTCGTCGTACGTGACGCGCTCCTGCGGCCCGCGGACCCGCAGGAAGTAGGCGAGCGCCAGCGCGAAGACGACGATCGACGTCCAGTTGTTGAGCCGCATGCCCAGGAAGTGGTGGGCGTCGTCGATGCGCAGCGCCTCGATCCAGAAGCGGCCGACGCAGTACAGCGCGACGTACAGCGCGAACGCCCGCCCGCGCCCGAGGGACCAGCGCTTGTCCGCATACCAGACGGCGGCGGCGACGCCGAGGCACCACAGGAACTCGTACAGGAACGTGGGGTGGAAGGTGCCGAGGACGATCGGCTCACCGTTGACCGTCTGGGCGTGGCCCGCGCTCGCGTCCCAGTTGTAGACGCGCAGCGCCCACGGCAGGTCGGTCTCCTTGCCGTAGAGCTCGTTGTTGAACCAGTTGCCCCACCGGCCGAGTGCCTGGGCGACGGGCAGGCCGACGGCCAGGGTGTCGGCGGCCATCGCGAACGGCAGGTTGAGCCGGCGGCAGGCGATGTACGCGCCGATGGCGCCACCCGCGATGCCGCCCCAGATGCCGAGGCCGCCCTCCCAGATCTTGAACGCCTTGATCAGGTCGCCGTTCTCACCGAAGTAGGCCTCGGGCGAGGTGATCACGTGGTAGATCCGGGCGCCGATGATGCCGGCGGGGACCGCCCACACCGCGATGTCGAGAATCACCCACGGCGGGGCGCCGCGCTGGCGCAGCCGCCGGTCGGCGATGAAGCACGCGGCGACGATGCCGAGCACGATGCACAGCGCGTAGGCGCGCAACGGCAGCGGCCCGAGGTCCCAGACGCCCTGCGAGGGGCTGGGGATCACGGCCAGCGGGGAAAGGGCAGCATCCACGGGTGAACACGCTACCGCCGATCCGCCGAAACGCGATGCCCTGGGTTCGCCCAATTCGTCATCCGGCAGCGCGCGGAAACCCACTCCGAGCGGCGAAGATCACCACCAGCGAAGATGTCGCGACGGTCCGCTATGGCGCCTAGAGTGCGAATATGAGCTACGAAGTCACGTCCGCCGTCGCCGCGATCATCGAGGACGCCGCCGGGCGCGTGCTGCTGTGCCAGCAGGCGGGCGGCCACCAGCTGTGGGGGCTGCCCGGCGGGCGGGTCCGCGCGGCGGAGAGCCCGGTGCACGCCGCGGCCCGCGAGATTCTCGAGGAGACGGGTCTCGAGGCCCGGATCGTCGAGCTCGTCGGGCTCTACGAGGTGACCGGCGACGGCTGCGGCGAGGCGATGCCGGACCTGTCCGTCCACGTGTTCCGCGGCCACCTGGACGCCGGCGGCCCGGCGCTGAACGCGCCCGGGCGGATCAGCCGCCTGGCGTGGCACGACCCGGCGGCGCTGCCGGAGCCGCTGACCGCCACGACGCGCACCGCGATCGCCGACGCGACCGCCGGACGCACCGGGGTGGTCCGGCAGATCACGCGCGACACGCAGCGCGAGGTCATCGACGCGTGACACGCGCACGGGCCGGTGATGATCTACTGGGCCCGTGGCCTACTACGCGCTCGGCGACTCCATCTCCATCGACGACTATGCCGGCGGGCCGGGACTGGGCGCCGCCTCGCTGCTCGCCGACGACTTCGGCATCGATCTGACACTGCTCGCCCGGGACGGCGCGACCAGCGACGACGTGGTGCGGTTCCAGCTGGACAAGCTCGAGGGCCGGCCCGCCCTGATCACGCTCACCATGGGCGGCAACGACCTGCTGAGCGCCATGATCAAGGACGGGACCCGGGCGGACGAGGGCACCGTCGCCAGGATCGCGGGCAACTACGAGGTCGTCATGCCCGCGCTGACCGCGACCGGCGCCAAGGTGGTGGTCAGCACCGTGTACGACCCGACCGACGGCACCGGCGACCTGTCCTGGGTGGGGCTCCCGCCGTGGCAGGGCGGCCTGGAGGTCCTCGCCGCGCTCAACGCCGCCATCCGCGACGCGGCGCGGCGGCACGGGGCGGTCGTCGCCGACCTGCACGCCGCGTTCCTCGGCCACGGCGCGAAGGCCGGCGACGTCACCGCCGCCGACCCCCGACCGGCCAACCGCGACCTGTGGCTGTGCGGCCACATCGAGCCCAACGCCTGGGGCGCCCGGGCCGTCCGCGACACCTGGAGAGCGGCGCTGCGGGCCTGACCGCGGGCTCAACGGCGCGGGAACACCGGGTCAGGGGTGCCGACCCGGTCGCCGTCACCGAGCTGCGCCGCGAGGCGGCCCGCGCCGGCCGGCAGGAACGGCGCCAGCTCGCGGGTCACCTCCCGGCACGTCGCCACCAGCGTGCCGAGCACGGCGTCCAGCTCGGCGTCCCGGCCCTGGCCCGCCAGCTCCCACGGCTTGGCGGTCTCCACCAGGCGGTTGCCGCCGGCGACGGCCGCGCAGATCGCCTCGGTCGCGGCCCGGAAGTCGAACCCGGCCAGCGCGGCGTCGACGGCCTTGGACAGCCCGCCGCCGGCGCTGGAGACGGCCACCGAACCGGCCCGGTAGCGGTGCACCAGGCCGAGCGTCCGGTTGACGAGGTTGCCGACCCCGTTGGCGAGGTCCTGGTGGTACCGCTGCAGCAACCGCTCCTCGGTGAAGTCCGTGTCGCCGAGCGGCGCGACGTCGCGCAGCAGCCACCAGCGCAACGCGTCCGGGCCGAAGCGGGACGCCAGGGAGCCCGGGTCGACCGCGTTGCCGGCGCTCTTGGACAGCTTGGCGCCGTCGACCGTCAGGTACTCGTGGACGAAGATCGTCGTCGGCAGCGGCAGCCCGGCGGACAGCAGCAGCGCCGTCCAGTACACGGCGTGGAAGCGCACGATCCCCTTGCCGATGACGTGGACCCGCTCGCCCGAGTCCTGCCACCATTCCCGGTAGAGGTCGCCGTCGAGGGCGGTGACGTAGTTGGCGAGGGCGTCCCACCAGACGTAGACGACCTGCGACGGGTCGCCGGGCACCGGGATGCCCCACCCGCCGGCGCGGGAGGCGGGCCGGGACACGCTGATGTCCTGCAGCCCGGCCCGGACGAACGCGAGGACCTCGTTGCGTTTCGCGGCCGGCTCGACCCGCACCTCCCCCGAGGTCAGGGCCCGCAGGACGCGTTCGGTGTAGGCGGACAGCCGGAAGAACCAGTTTGACTCCGTGACGGTCTCCAGCGGCGCGTCGTGCTCCGCGCACTCCTCGGCCGGTTCGTAGAACTGTTCGCAGCCCTGGCAGTACCGGCCCTCGTAGTCACGCCGGTAGAAGTCCGCGGTGGAGCGCCGCCACAGCGCCTCGACGCCACGCGCGTGGCGCGGGTCGGTGGCGGTGCGGATGAAGTCGTCGAAGGACAGCCCGAGGACGGGCCCGAGCGCGGCGAAGCGGTCCGCGTTGGCCGTGACGAACGCGGCGACGTCCACGCCCGCGGCGGCGGCCGCCGTGACGTTCTTCAACGCGTTCTCGTCGGTGCCGGTGAGGAACCTGACCCGCTGCCCGCGCAGCCGCCGGTGCCGGGCGAGGACGTCGGCCTGCACGAGCTCCAGGGCGTGCCCGAGGTGCGGCGCGGCGTTGACATACGGGATGGCGGTGGTGACATAGAAGCTCATGACGGATCTCCGGTCTGTCTCACGGGACGACCTGATCCGGCTCGCCCCAGAAGCAAGGGGCGAGTGGTGAGCGGAACTAGCGCACGCCGACGGACCCCGTGACGGGGCGCATCATCCGGCCGGTGTGCATGGGGTCAGCGTACTCCGAGCGCGAACAGCTTTTCGAGCGCCGCGAAGTACACGTGGTCGCCGGACAGCAGCAGCGGCTCGTCGCCGTGCAGGGCGTCGAACGGCAGGGGGCGGCGCAGCAGGACCGTCCCGGCGGCAGCGTCCAGGGCGAGCAGCTCGGTGCGGTGCACGGGCTCGCCGTCGCGGATCGCGAACTGGTACACGACCGCGTAGAGCACGCCGCCGCCGGTCACCGGCGACCAGTAGGACGTCGCGACCTCGGCGCCGGCCATGCCCCAGTCGCGGGTCCAGCGCACGGTGCCGTCGGCGGCGTCGAACGCGGCGGCGCGCCCGTGCGCGGCGAGCACCATGAGGGTCTGCCCGTCGGTCGCCGCGGCCTGCGGGTCGGGCAGCGTCTTCGTGTCGCACCACCGGCGGGCGCCGTCGGCGGCGGTGAGGGCGCAGACGCCGCCGGGGCCGGTGACGTAGGCGACGCCGCCGGCCGCGATCACCCGCGGGCCGCTGGCGTCCTGCCGCCACACCCGCGCGCCGGTGCGCAGGTCGAAGCCGGCCAGGCCGGTGCCGCCGGCCACCTCGAACGACTGGATGGCGACGCCGGCGTCGGCGACGGGCGGGTGCAGGCCGGCCTCGCCGTCCAGCGGCGCCGTCCACGCCGTGGTGCCGTCCGCGACCCGCAGCGCGGTGAGGGTGGCGCCGGCGGCGCGCAGCACGAGGTCACCGGCGACCGTGAAACCCCCGGAGACCTCGTCGGGCAGCGGCGCCTCCCACCTGGTTCCGCCGCGCATGGTGTACGCCGTGAGCCTGCGCTCCAGCAGGTGCTTCGTCGTGGGGTCGATCGTCTGTGCCTCGACGAGCAACGCCGGGCCGCCGGTGTCACCGCCGGTGTCACTGCCGCTGCCGCCGGCGGTGCTGCCGGTGCCGGTACCGCCGGTGACGGTCGTGACGGCGAGCTGGCCGAACCTGCGGTCGGCGACGTCGGTGACCGGGCCGAGGTCGGCGCCGGTGACCGCGTCGTAGCGGCGGATCTGGCCGGTCGGGCCGCCCGAGGAGCGCAGCAGGATCCCGTCGGCGACGACCGCGCCGCCGACCTGCTCGTCGGGGCGGGAGACGGGCGCGGTCCACACCGTGTCGAGGCGGGCCGCGGAGCCCGTGCCGAGGTACGGCGTGACCGGCTGGAACCCGCTGCGGCCAGGGCCGTTGCCGTCCTGCCGCCAGCCGGCGTCGGCCTCGGCGACACCCGCCACGGGTGGCCGCTGCGGGCCCGCCGACGCCAGCGCGAGGCCGGGCGCCGCCGCGAGGAGGAGCGCTACAGGTACCAAACGGAAAAATCGCCGCACGCCGGGCTCAACGACGCGCGTCGAACCCGGTGACTCAGCGCTTGCGCACACCCTCCGCCAGGTCGGCGCTCAGGGCGGCGACCGCGGCGACACCCTCGGCCGGGGTGGCGGCCTCCTGGAGGCACCTGACGAGGGCACTGCCGACGATGACCCCGTCGGCGAACGCGCCCACCTCGGCGGCCTGCGCGCCGTTGGAGACGCCGAGGCCGACCGCGACCGGCACGTGCTTGTCCGCCGCCCGGACCCGCTCGACGAGGGCCGGCGCGGCGGTGCTGGTGCTGCTGCGGGCGCCGGTGACGCCCATGACGCTGGTCGCGTAGACGAAGCCGCGGCAGCGGCCGGCGGTCATCGCGATCCGGGCGTCGGTCGACGACGGCGACACGAGGAACACCCGGTCGAGGTCGTGCGCGTCGGACGCCTCCAGCCACGGCTGCGACTCGTCCGGGATCAGGTCGGGCGTGATGAGCCCGGCCCCGCCGGCGGCGGCGAGGTCCGCGGCGAAGCGGCCCACCCCGTAGCGCTCGACGAGGTTCCAGTAGGTCATGACGAGGATCGGGGCACCGGCCGCGGCGACCGCCTCGACGGTGCGCAGGCCGTCGGCGACCCGGAAGCCGCCCGCCAGGGCCGCCTCGGTGGCCCGCTGGATGACCGGCCCGTCCATCACGGGGTCGGAGTACGGCAGGCCGACCTCGACGATGTCCACCCCGTTGTCGATCATCGCCTTGATGGCGTCGATCGCGCCGGGAACGGTCGGGAAGCCGGCCGGCAGGTAGCCGATGAGCGCGCTGCGCCCCTCCGCGCGGGCCTTCTCGAACGCCACGGAAACGCTCACTGTCACACCCCGAAGAAGTCGCGCGCGGTGTCCATGTCCTTGTCGCCGCGGCCGGACAGGCAGATCACGACGACCGGCTCCCGGCCCAGGTCCGCCGCCAGCTTCGGGATCACCCGCAGCGCGCCGGCGACCGCGTGGGCGCTCTCGATCGCGGGGATGATCCCCTCGACCCGGCAGAGCAGCTTGAACGCGTCCATCGCCTCGGCGTCGGTGACCGGCTCGTAGATCGCGCGGCCGGTGTCGTGCAGATAGGCGTGCTCCGGGCCGACGGCCGGATAGTCCAGGCCGGCGGAGATGGAGTGCGACTCGACGGTCTGCCCGTCCTCGTCCTGCAGCAGATACGTGCGGGCGCCGTGCAGCACGCCCGTGGACCCGCCGGTGATGCTGGCCGCGTGCCGGCCCGTGTCGACGCCGTCGCCGCCGGCCTCGAAGCCGTACAGGGCGACGCCCTCGTCGGGGACGAACGCGTGGAACGCGCCGATCGCGTTGGACCCGCCGCCGACGCACGCGGCGACCGCGTCGGGCAGCCGGCCGGTCTGCTCCAGGATCTGCCTGCGGGCCTCGACGCTGATGCCGCTGACGAAGTCGCGGACCATCGCCGGGAACGGGTGCGGCCCGGCGGCGGTGCCGAGCAGGTAGTGGGTCGTGTCGACGTTGGTGACCCAGTCGCGCAGCGCCTCGTTGATCGCGTCCTTGAGCGTCTTGCTGCCGGTCGTGACGGGCACGACGGTCGCGCCGAGCATCCGCATGCGGGCGACGTTGAGCGCCTGGCGGCGGGTGTCCTCCTCGCCCATGTACACGACGCACTCGAGGTCGAGCAGGGCGCAGGCGGTGGCGCTGGCGACACCGTGCTGGCCGGCGCCGGTCTCGGCGATGACCCGGTGCTTGCCCATCCGCTTGGTCAGCAGCGCCTGGCCGAGCACGTTGCGGACCTTGTGCGCGCCGGTGTGGTTGAGGTCCTCACGCTTGAGGAACACCCGGGCGCCGGCGTGCGCGGACAGCCGGTCGGCGCGGTACAGCGGCGACGGCGTGTTCGCGTAGTCGCGCAGCAGCCTGGTGAACTCGGCCTGGAACGCCTCGTCGGCCTGGGCGTGCCGGTAGGCGGCGTCGAGCCCGTCCAGGGCCGCGATCAGCGCCTCCGGGACGAACCGGCCGCCGAACTCGCCGAAGTGCCCCGACTGGTCGGGCAGCAGCCCGGCGGCGGACAGGAACGCGCTCACCGGGCGGGCCTCGGCGTCGCGGGGTGGCTGCCGGCCGTGACGAGCTCGGCGACCGCGTCCCGCGGGCTCTTCTGGGTGACCAGACCCTCGCCGACCAGGACCGCGTCGGCGCCCGCGGACGCGTAGCGGATCAGGTCGTGCGGGCCGCGGACACCGGACTCGGCGATCTTCACGACGTCGTTGGGCAGGCCGGGCGCGATCCGCTCGAACACCGTCCGGTCGACCTCGAGGGTCCGCAGGTTGCGCGCGTTGATCCCGATGACCCGCGCGCCCGCCTCCAGGGCGCGGTCGGTCTCCTCCTCGTCGTGCACCTCGACCAGGGCCGTCATGCCCAGGCTCTCGATGCGGTCGAGGAGGCCCGACAGGGTGTTCTGGTCCAGCGCGGCCACGATCAGCAGCACCAGGTCGGCGCCGAAGGCGCGGGCCTCGTGCACCTGATAGGACGACACGACGAAGTCCTTGCGCAGCAGCGGCACGTCGACGGCGGCGCGCACGGCGGCGAAGTCGTCGAGGCTGCCGCCGAACCAGCGGCCCTCGGTCAGCACGCTGACGGCGCGGGCACCGCCCGCGGCGTACTCCTTGGCGAGCTCGGCCGGATCCGGGATCTCGGCGATCTGCCCTTTCGACGGCGACGCGCGCTTGACCTCGGCGATCACTCCCACGCCGGGGGCCCTCAGCTTGGCGTAGGCATCCCTGGGCGGTGCCGCCTGCGCCGCGGCAGCCTTGATCTCGTCCAGGGGCTTCTGCGCCTCGCGGATGGCCAAGTCTTCGCGCACGCCGGCGAGGATCTCGTCGAGCACACGGCCAGATTCCGCGTTGATCAAGGAGCTCCCCTCTCCGGTGGTCATGCGTCCGATGCTAGGAGCCCCCCGGTCAGTGGATGGCCGTGGGGGTATGGCCGACGTCACCTGATGGACTAGGGCATAATGCGTTGCCGTTCGTATGGTTGGACGCATGACCGTGGATCGAGCCAACGCTCTGACCTCGCGCTGGGCGGCCGCCTCCGACGGCCCGCCGGTCTTCTCCGGCGCGGGGGTCTATCCGCTGCTCGCCATGCTCGCGGAGGTCGCGTCCGGCCCCGCCCGCGACGAGCTGCTCGCCGTCGCGCCGTCCACCCTGACCCTGCCGCGCACCGGCGGCGTCAGCGCGGCGCTCGGCGTCTGGACCCGCCACGACCTCCCGCTCTCCCCCGGCTGGGACCCCGGCACCCGGCTGTCCGGTGACCCGTCCGCCGACCGCCGTCGCCTGGACGCGTGGGCCTCCGCGCAGACCGGCGGGCTGATCCCGGCCCTGCCCGTGACCGTCGACGAGGACACCGGCGTCGTGCTCGCCTCGGCCCTGTCCGTGCTCACCGAATGGGCCGAGCCGTTCGACGACGGCGTCCTGTCCCCCACCGGCGGGCCGTGGGCCGGTCGTACCCTCGCCGCGCTGCACCGCAAGCGCGCCGCCACCGACGCCCTGGCGCCCCTGCGGGTCCTCGACGGGTCCGTCACGCTGCTCACCGTCGAGGGCACCGACGACGTCGACGTGATCCTCGCCCTCGGCACCGGCGGTCCCGGCGCCGTCCTGCCGGCCGCGCTCGACGGGTGGACCCGGGCCGTACCGGCGACCGCGGGCCCCGGGATCGTCGCGGAGGAGGTCCAGGCCACCGACGACGCACCGGAGCTCGTGACGCGGCTGCCGTCGTTCGACGTGACCGCCGGCCACGACCTCCTCGCCGACCCGGACCTGTTCGGGCTGCGCACTGCGTCCCGGGACGGGACGTTCCCCGGGATCAGCCCGGTCGACCTCGCGGTGTCCTCCGCCCGGCAGCAGGCCCTCGCCAGCTTCACCGCGCTGGGCTTCCGGGCCGCGACGGTGACCGCCCTCGCCATGTTCCCCCTCGCGTACCGCCCGCCGAGCGCCCGGAGACTGCGGGTGACGGTGACGTTCGACCGGCCGTTCGGGTACTTCGCCGTGCACCGCCCCACCGGACTCGTCCTCGTCGCCGGCTGGATCACCGCCCCGGCGGACTGGACTCCGTGAACAATGCGGGTATGACGCCGGTGGAGGCCGCGAACGCGCTGACGGCCGCGTGGGCGTACACCATCACCGGCGGGACCGTGCTGTCCGGCGCCGGCGTCCATCCCGTGCTCTCGCTCCTCGCGTCCGCGGCCGACGGCCCGGCCCGCGACGAGCTCCTCGCCGTCGCACCGGCGCCGCTGACCCTGCCGTCCGGCGCCGCGGTCCGGGCCGCCACCGGACTGTGGCCGCGCGCCGGCCTGCCGCTCACCGCCCGCTGGGAGGGGCTCGTCGCGGGCGTTCTCACCGGCGACCGGCACCGCTGGACGCGTGGGCGTCCGCGCGGACCGGCGGGCTCATCCCGCGGATGCCGGTCGACATCGACGACGACGTCCAGCTCCTCCTGGCCGCCGCGCTGACCGTCCGCACCGTGTGGGACGAGCCGTTCGACGAGGTCGTCCTGTCGCCGTACCGCAGCCCCTGGAGCCCCTGGTCGGGCCGGAAGCTCGCCGGGCTGTCCCGCTTCGACCCCGACCCCGCCGCCGTCCGGGTCGCCGGCTCGGCAGCCGGTCCGCTGACCTTCGCCACCGTGCACAGCAGCGACGACATCGACGTCGAGCTGCTGCTCGGCGCCCCCGGTCAGGAGCCCGGCGACGTGGTCTCGGCGGGCGTCACCGCCCTGCACGCCCCGCCGCTGGACCTGCACGACCCCCGCACCGCGCGGCACGCACCCGGCGTCACGATCGAGCACACCCCCGGCGGCGAAGGTACCCGGCTGCGACTGCCCCGCTTCCAGGTCGACGGCGAGCACGACCTCCTCGACTGGGCGGACATCTTCGGCCTGCGCGCCGCCGCGTCCGGCAGCCACCTCTCCGGCATCAGCCCCGTGCCCCTGTCGGTGTCCAAGGCCGTCCAGGCGGCGACGGCCGCCTTCACCGCCGACGGCTTTCAGGCCGCCGCCGTCACCGCCGCGGCCGCCGTGATGGGCTTCGACGAGCCGGACCCGGCGGGCCGGCAGGTGCACGTCACGTTCGACCGGCCGTTCGGGTTCCTCGCCGTGCACCGCCCGACCGGCCTGGTGCTGTTCGCCGGCTGGGTCGACGACCCCACCCCTTGGGAGCCCGAAATCATCGTCGTGCCCTAGGCCCACGGGGGCAACGGGGGCCGCCGGTTCGCGACATACTTCCGGAATGCGGAGAAGGCTCGCGGCGCTGACGGTCCTGGTCGCCGTGGCGGGCTGCGGCCCGGATGACCGCCCGGACGCCCGTGCCGTGGCGGCCGACCGGGCGTGGGCCGCGACGGCCACGGCACCGCTCCCGGCGCGGCACGACGCGTTCGGCGTGTGGGACGGGCGGCGGTTCGTCGTCGTGGGCGGCTCCGCCGAGCGGCCGTGCCCGCCCTCGGCGAGCTGCCGGCCCACCACCGGGCTGACCGACGGCGCCGCCTACGACCCGGCGACCGCGACCTGGCAGCCGATCGCCGCGGCGCCCGTCCCGCTGAACCTCGGCGACCAGGTCGTGGCGGCCCGGGGGAAGGTCTACGCGCTGACCGGGGAGGCCGCCTTCCTCGCCTACGACGGCGGCAGCGACACGTGGACCGCGCTGCCCCCGCCGCCGTCCGCGGGTGCCGGGCGGCTGCTGGACGCGGGTGGCACGCTCGTGCTCATCGCGGGCAGCGACGAGCACGGTCCGGTCGCGGACGCCGCCTTCGACCCGGCGACCGGCGCGTGGCGGGTGCTGCCCGACGACCCGCTCGGCCCGTCCTTCAACCGGACCGCCGTGTGGGCCGGCGACCGGCTGCTCCTCGGCGCGCAGGACCTCGTGCCGGACCCCGGCGCCACCGCGCCGTCGCTGGTGCGGCTGGCCGCGCTCGACGCGGCGCTGACGACCTGGGCGGCGCCCACGACCACGGAGCTCATCGGCCACAGCCCGGCGCCGGCCGGCGGCGCGGTCGTCTGGACCAGCACCGGCCGGGCGGACGGCGGTCAGGTGGGCAACTGGGGCCGCTTCTACGCCGAGGGCGGCATCCTGAGCGTCGCCACCGGCGCGTGGCGTTCCCTGCCGCCCGCGCCGCTCCCGGCCGGGCCGCTGCCCATCGATCCGCCGCTCAGCACCGGCGGCCTGGTCTCGGTCGGCGGGCACCTGCTCGACCCGGCGACCGGCGGCTGGCTCCGCCTGCCGGAGCTGCCCGGCGGCCGCCGCTTCGCCGCGACCGTGGTCGGCGGTCCCGGCATGGTGCTCGTCTGGGGCGGCGCGACGGACAGCGCCCCGGACCAGAACCGCGCCGACGGCCACCTCCTGCGCGCCTGACCGCCGCCGCGCCCGCCGGCTAAGCGTCGGCGTCGGCGCCGGTGTCGGTGGCGGTGGCGGTGGCGGTGCTGTCCTCGGGGCGGCGCCAGCGGGCCGGGATCTCGCCGCGGGCCTGCATCTCCTTCCACTTCGCGAAGGGGTCGTAGTCGACCTCGAGAGGTTCCTGGGCGGGCCGGTCGGCCTCCGGCACGTGCACGAGGTTGAGCCGGATCCGGGTCCAGAGGCTGTTCACCCCGCGCATCGAGTCGACGAGCACGTCCGCGGGCTCCAGCAGCGGCCACACCGTGGGGTGCCGGGCCTTCCAGCGTTCGAGGCCTTCCAGGGCCTCGTCCTTCGTCGCCGCGCGGGCGATCTCGATCAGCGGCATGGTCGGCACCCGGCGGCCGGTGCCCTTCTTCGCCGGGGCCCGCTTCTTGTGCGTCGCCGCGAGCTCCAGCAGCGCCGTCAGGTCGCCGCGGCTGTCCTCGATGCCGGCCCACGCGTCGGGCCTGCCCTGCACCGACTCCATCGTGTACGCCGCCGGGTCGCAGCCCGGCACCTCGTCCCAGGTCAGCGGCGTGGAGACGCGGGCCTCCTCCGACGGGCGCACCGAATACCCGGACGCGGTGGTGTGGTCCTTGGCGTTCTGGTTGTAGTCGACGAAGACGCCGTGCCGCTCTTCTTTCCACCAGGCGCCGGTGGCGATGTCCGGGGCGCGGTGGGCGACCTCCCTGGCGAAGCCCTCGGCCGCCCGGCGCACCTCGGCGAAGGTCCATTCGGGCCGGATTCTGGCGTACACGTGGAAGCCTCGCGAACCGGAGGTCTTCGGCCATCCGGTGAGCCCGTGGTCGGCGAGGACGTCCCGGGCGACCATCGCGACCTCGACGACCTGCGACCACGGCACACCCGGCACCGGGTCGAGGTCGATGCGCAGCTCGTCGGGGTGATCGACGTCCTCGGCGAGGACCGAGTGGGTGTGCAGCTCCAGGCAGCCGAGGTTGACGACCCACGCGAGCTGGGCGGCGTCGCGCAGGACGACCTCCTCGGCGGTGCGGCCCGACGGGTACCGCAGCTGCGCCGTCTCGATCCAGTCGGGCCGTTTCTCCGGCGCCCGCTTCTGGAAGAACGCCTCGCCCTCGATGCCGTTGACGTAGCGTTTCAGGGCCATCGGCCGCCCGCCCGCGCCGCGCAGGGCACCGTCGGCGACCGCGACGTAGTAGCGGACGACGTCGAGCTTGGTGCGGCCGGACTTCGGGAAGTACACCTTGTCGGGGTTGGTGACGGTCACCTCACGCCCGGCGACCTCGAGGACTTCCTTGCTGCTGCTCGCCATAGGCGAACCCTACTTGTCGGCGGTCGGATCCTCGCCCCGATCGAGGGCGTCCCAGAGCTCCGTCTGCCGCGGTTTCGCGTCGGTACCGGTGGCCGGCCGCTCATAGCGGGCGCCCATCTCCGGCCAGGTGTCGCTGTGCCGGATGGTGACGCCGCCCGCGACGACCACGACGACCGCGGCGGCCATGGTCAGCAACGGCCAGCCCAGGTCGATCCCGTGCTGCAGCGCCCCGACCACCGCACCGGCCAGCCCGATCCCGGCGATGGCCAGGAGCCCGCCGACGATCGTGCGCAGCCGCCCCCGGGTCGCCAGGAGCGCGCCCGCACCGGCGAGGCCGACCGCGCCGAGCGCCGGCAGCCACGGCGACAGCTGCGTGCCGGTGCGGTGCTCCGTCATCGGCGGCAGCGGCGCGACCTGGTGCGTCGTGACCGTGTCCCAGCCGCGGGTGGCGGCGAACAGCACCACCGCCGAAGCGACCGCGGTCGCCAGCGTGGTGACGGTCAGACCGCGCCTGCCGGCCAGCTTCGGGGCTGCGGTCATCGGGCCGGGCGCAGGGTCGTCATCGCGCCACCTTCAGGTCCGTGTAGAAGCAGGTGTGGTTGCCCGTGTGGCAGGCGGCGCCGGTCTGCTCCACGACGAGCAGCAGCGTGTCGCCGTCACAGTCGACCGCGACCGACCGGACGTGCTGCACGTGCCCGGACGTCTCGCCCTTCACCCAGTACTCGTTGCGGCTGCGCGACCAGTACGTCGCCCGCCCGGTCGTCAACGTCCGGTGCAACGCCTCATCGTCCATCCACGCCAACATCAACACCTGCCCGGTCCCGTGCTCCTGCACGACCGCAGGCACCAACCCGGCCTCGTTGCGACGCAGAAGGTCCGCGACTTCTGGATCAAGGTTCGACGACACGACGCCAATTCTCCCGCACGGCCCTGTCTCGTCGGTTTGGGGTCTATGGCTGGTCGTGTTTGCGGAGTACCTTGACGGTGCGCCGCACGGAAGTCTGGGCGGTCGCTCATCCCTCCCCGCCTGCCGTCGGCCGACCCTCCTCGCCGGGGGTCCCGCCTGCCGTCGGCTCGGTGGCATCGGGCCGGGCGCCGTTCGGCCTCCCGGCGTCCGCGACCCCAGCGCTGAGCCCACAGCAGTCTGAACGGGTGGCACCCTCCCCCCGTTCAGACCGAGCGGACGGAGGACCCACCCCGATGCATCCCAACTTCACCCCGCCGGACGACCAGTCGAGCCCCTCCCCTGAAGTCACGACCCCACCGGGCGTACCCGAGCAGCGCCAGCCCGTCGAGGACACCGTCCCACCCGTCACCGTCTCCGCCGCCTCCTCCGCTTCCCCCGCTTCCTCCGCTGCCTCTGCCGACGAGGCGCTGGCCGACGTCTCCGCCATCACGGTCGCCGTCCCCGACGACATCTCCGACATCGTCGGCCCGGCCGACACCTCCACCGAGGAGGAGCCGGCCGCTGGGGTCGACGCAGACGCCGCCGAGTCCGCACCGACCGCCGACCTCCAGGCGCCCCTCGAAGACCTCTCCACCGACCCGGCCGCCACCGACGAACCCGCCACCGACGAACCCGACGCCCTCGCTGAGGTCGCCACGGAAGAGACCGTCGACGAGGCCGCAACCGACGAGCCGGAGACCACCGACGAACCCGAGGCTGTCGGTGAGATCGCCACGGAAGACGCCGTCGCGGAGACCGTCGACGAGGCCGCCACCGACGAGGCCGGGGCCGCCGACGAACCCGACGCCCTCGACGCTGTCGCGGAGACCGTCGACGAGGCCGCCACCGACGAAGCGGCCGACGACGCCGCCGCCGAATCGGACGCCGACGACGCCCCCGAGGCCGTGACCGAAGAGGCCACCGCCGAACCGGACGCCCTCGAAGAGGTCGCCACCGATGAGGCGGCCGAAGCCCCTGAGGCCGTGACCGAAGAGGCTGGCGAAGAGGCCACCGTCGAGCCCGAAGCAGTCGCCGAGGAGGACGCCGCAGAGGCCGAGCCCACTGCGGAGACCACCACGGACGAGGACACGACCGACGACGAGCCCGCCGCGCTCGAAGAGGTCACTGCCGAGGCCGAGCCGGCCGCCGAGGACGCCGGCAGCGAGCCCGAGGCAGAAGCAGTAGCCGAGGACGACTCGCCCGTCGAGGCCGTCGAGTCCGTTGAGTCCGTTGAGTCCGTTGAGGACGAGCCAGCAGCCGAAGCCACCGACGACGAGCCGACCACCGACGAACCGGAAGCCGAAGCCACCGCGGAAGAAACCTCCACCGAGGACGAGCCGGCCGCCGAAGCCGAGGCCGAAGCAGCCACCGAAGACACGGCCGACGCCACCGCCGAGGACGAGCCCGAGGCCACCGTCGACGAGCCGACCACCGACGAACCGGAAGCCGAAGCAGCCGCGGAAGAAGCCGCCGCTGAGGACGAGTCGACCGCCGAAGCCGACGAGGCCGAGGCAGTCACCGACGACACGGCCGACGCCACCGGGGACGAGCCTGAAGCCGAAGCCGCCGTCGAAGCGGATGCCGAGCCTGAAGCCGCTGTCGAAGCTGAGGCCGAAGCAGCCGCCGAGGACGCGGCCGACGACGAACAGGACGCCGAAGCCGTCGTCGAAAACGAAGAGCCCACCGCAGAGCCGGAAGCCGAAGCCTCCGACGCGGACAGCGACCCCGAAGCGGAAGCGGTAGCCGACGACGAGCCGGAGGCCGAAGCCACGGTCGAGGACGAGGCCGGCGTCGAACCGGACTCCGAAGCGGTCGTCGAAGACGAAGAGCCCGCCGCAGAGCCGGAAGCCGAAGCCTCCGACGCGGACAGCGACCCCGAAGCGGAAGCGGTAGCCGAGGACGAGCCGGAGGCCGAAGCCGCCGTCGAGGACGAGGCCGGCGTCGAAGAGCCGGAAGCCGCCGCGGAAGAAGACGCCGAGGACGAGCCGGTCGCCGATGCCGACGCCGCCGAGGACGTGGCCGCGGAAGCCGTCGACGAGACCGACGCGACCGGGGACGTGGCCGCGGAGGCTGCCGACGAGACCGACGAGGTCGACGCTGCTGAGGACGTGGCCGCAGAAGCTGCCGACGGGACCGGCGAGGTCGACGCTGCTGAGGACGTCGTGGCGGAAGCCGGCGGCGAGTCCGGTAGTGGTGATGAGGCGGCGGACGAGACCGACGGCGCGGAGCCGGTGGCGGAGGACGAGACTCCGGCGGAGGTCCTGGCCGAGGCGATCGACTCCGGCGTCGACAACTGCGACAGCACCGATGACGCCGACGCTGACAGCGCCGGCGACGTCAACCTCGTTGCCGACATCGACGAGCTGACCGCCGCGCCTGAAGCCGAGGCCACCGAAGAGGCGGAACTCTCGGACGAGCCGGTTGCTGAGGCCGTTGCCGAAGAGCCTGCCGAGGACGCGGACGAGGAGCCGGCCGCAGAGGCCGAGGCGGTCGAAGCCATCGAGGACGACGCCGAGGAGCCGTCCGCCGTCGAGGAGACCGACGCTGACGCCGAGCCGGCAGCCGACGCCGACGCTGCGGCCGAGACCGCCACCGAAGCCGAAGCCGAAGCTGACGCGGAGGACGAGCCCGCGGCCGAAGCAGAAGCCGACGCAGACGCCGACGCAAACGCCGACGCCGACGCCGACGCCGACGCCGACGACGCGGAGATTGCGGCCGAAGCCGAGGATGCAGGCGAGGAAGAGGCCGACGCGGCTGGCGACGAGGAGCCGGCGGCCGAGGCCGACGCGGCCGCCGAAGAAGAGGAGTCCGTTGCGGAGGTCGAGGCCGCGGCCGACGACTCCGGAGACGAGGAAGCCGCAGCCGAGGCCGAAGCTGCCGCCGGGGACGAGGCGGACGGCGACGCGGTCGAGGATGTCGTGGCGGACGCCGGTGACGAGTCCGACGGCGCGGCCGAGACCGCAGACGAGGTGGACGACGCCGAGCCGGTCGCGGAAGCCGGGACTCCGGAGGACGTACTCGCCGAAGCGATCGACAACGGCGTCGACAACGCCGGCGAGGGCGGCGCCGACGACGTCAACCTGGTCGCCGACATCGACGAGCTGACCGCCGAGTCCGACGCCGACGAGGACGCCGACGACGCCGAACCGGCCGAGGAGCCGGTTGCCGAAGCTGACGACGAGGACGAGCCCGCCGCCGAAGCAGACGACGAGCCGGCCGCCGAAGCGGAAGCGGAAGCAGACGCCGAGGACGAGCCCGCCGCGGAAGCCGAAGCAGACGCGGAAGCCGAGGACGAGCCCGCCGCGGAAGCCGAAGCAGACGCGGAGGACGACGAAGACGAGGACGAGCCAGTCGCCGAGGCGGACACGGACGACGACGAGGACGAAGACGAGCCGGTCGCTGAAGCCGAAGCGGACGACGAGGACGAACCCGCAGCGGCCGAGCCCGCCGCAGAAGCCGAGGCCGAGGAGGAGGTGGACGAGGACGAGGAGCTCGAGTACGCCGGCGTCCTCCCCCTCCGTCCCGGTGACCTCGCCGAGCAGCGGATCGTGCTGTGGAAGCCGAAGCGGGCGGACAAGTTCCGGTCGCGGCTGGTCAAGGCGGAGTCCAAGTTCGTCGACGACCCGGTGAAGGCGCTGACCCGCGCGTCCGCCGTGGTGAGTGACGCGATCGAGACGCTCGCCGAGAAGTTGCAGGAGCAGCAGCTCGCGATCGACCCGCACCGGTCGGCGAAGAACCCGGACACCGAGGCGCTGCGGGTGGCGTTGCGGCAGTACAAGGAGTTCCTGGAGCGTGTCCTCGCGCTGTAGCGGGGCAAGGGATCACGAGCGGGGCGGGCCGGAGCATCGGTCCGCCCCGTTTTCGTGTTTGACGCGCGTTCAAGATTTCATTTACCGTTGAGTTCATCACTCGTTGAGTTAGCGGGAGGATTCAAGATGACCAACGCGATCGAGGTCGAGCACCTCGTCATCGCGCGCGGCAAGCGGCAGGTGCTGCACGACTTCACCTGCTCGGTGCCGAGCGGGACGGTCACCGGGCTGCTCGGGCCGAGCGGCAGCGGCAAGACCACGTTCATGCGCGCGGTCGTCGGCGTGCAGAAGATCGTCAGCGGCACGGTCACGGTCCTCGGGCACCCGGCCGGGTCGAAGCCGCTCCGGGACAAGGTCGGCTACCTGACGCAGGCCCCCAGTGTGTACGCGGACCTGACCGTCCGTGAGAACGCGCGCTACTTCGCGTCGCTCTACGGGCTCGGTGCCGCCGACGCCGACGCGGCCGTGTCCGACGTCGGGCTCAGCCAGGCGAAGGACCAGCTGGTCGGCACCCTGTCCGGCGGTCAGCGGGCCCGGGCCTCGCTGGCGTGCGCGATCGTGAGCAAGCCGCAGCTGCTCGTACTCGACGAACCCACGGTCGGCCAGGATCCGGTGCTGCGCAACGAGCTCTGGCAACGCTTCCACGCGCTGGCGAAGGCCGGTTCGACGCTGCTGGTGTCGAGCCACGTGATGGACGAGGCGGGTCGCTGCGACCGGCTCCTGCTCATCCGCGAGGGCCTGCTCATCGCCGACGAGTCACCCGCCGCCGTCCGGGAGCGCGCCGGGACCGAGGACCTGGAAGAGGCGTTCCTGCGACTCGTACAGGCGCAGGAGACCGAGAAGGAGAAGGTGGCGTAGCCATGTCCGCCCGTTTGACGCTCGCCACCGCCGGCCGCATCCTGCGGCAGCTGCGGCACGACCGGCGCACGATCGCGCTGATCCTCGTCGTGCCGACGGTGCTGCTGACGTTGCTGCGCTACCTGTACGACAACAATCCCCTGCTGTTCGACCGCATCGGGCTCATCATGCTCGGCGTCTTCCCGCTCGTGATCATGTTCCTGCTGACCAGCGTCGCGATGCTCCGTGAGCGCACCACCGGCACGCTGGAGCGCCTGCTGACCACACCGATCGGCAAGGTCGACATCCTGTTGGGCTATGGCATCGCGTTCGCGGTTGCGGCTGCGGTACAGGCGGCGATCGCCGCGACCCTCGCGTACGTCCTCCTGGGGCTGGACACCCTGGGACCCGCGTGGCTCGTCGGTGTGATCGCGGTCGGCAACTCGGTGCTCGGCATGGCGCTCGGCCTGCTGGTCAGCGCGTTCGCCAACAGCGAGTTCCAGGCCGTGCAGTTCATGCCGGCGGTCGTCCTGCCCCAGGTGCTGCTCTGCGGCCTGCTGCAGCCCCGCGACCAGATGGCCGGTTGGCTGCAGGCGATCAGTGACGTGCTGCCCATGTCGTACGCGGTGCAGGCCCTCACCGAGCTCGGCACGCACACCGAACCGACCGGTGTCATGTGGAGGGACCTCGGCATCATCGTTGGGTGCGTGATCGTGGCACTCTTGCTCGGGGCGGCAACCCTTCGCCGGCGCACCGCCTGAGGCCAGCTTTGTCGGTACATCGGAATGAGGCTCATGGCACGCACCGGACGACGCCCCGGCAACCAGGACACCCGGCAGGCGATCCTGAGCGCCGCCCGCCAGGCGTTCGCCGACCGTGGATACGACGGGGCGTCCATCCGCCAGATCGCCACCAGCGCCGGGGTCGACCCGGCGCTGGTCCATCACTACTTCGGGGCGAAGGACAAACTGTTCCTGGCCACGCTCGACGCACCGATCGACCCCGGCGAGATCGTGCCGAAGGTCTTCGAGGGCGGCCTCGACGGCGTCGGTGAGCGGCTCATCCGCACGTTCCTCGGCGTGTGGGACTCCCCGGCCGGCTCGTCCGCCGCGGCCCTGTTCCGCAGCGCGATGCAGCACGAGTGGTCCGCCCGCATGCTGCGCGAGTTCCTCGTGACGCAGATCCTGCGCCGCGTGATCGGCCAGCTCCACCTCGACCCTGCCGAGGCCCCGAAGCGCGCCGCCCTGGTCGCGTCGCAGATGGCGGGCCTCGTCATGGTCCGCTACATCCTGAAGATCGAGCCCATGACGACCATGTCGCAGGACGAGATCGTGTACAGCGTCGCGCCGACGATCCAGCGGTACCTCACCGAGCCGCTGCCCTCGACCGCGAAGGGCTAGCCCGCCGCCGGGTCGGTCCTCGACGCGCGAAGGGCCAGCCGGCCACCGGGTCAGTCCTCGACGCGCGAAGGGTCGGCCGGCCACCGGGTCAGTCCTCGACGTCCGCGCAGTGCACTCTGGCCTGCGGCGTCAGCAGCAGCGCCACCAGCCCGGCGGCGCAGCACACCGGCACGACCGCGAACGGCAACGGCGCCGGCAGCAGCCACGTCAGCAGCGGCGCCATCGTCCCCACGAACGCCCAGAACACCAGGCTCGCCAGCCACGCCCAGTGCTCACCCCGCTTGATCCTCGTGCCGAGGAACACCAGGACGACGGCCAGCGGAAACAGGAACAGCACCGCGTTGAAGAACAGCACGAAGTCGAGATATCCGGTGCCGCCCTGGTTCACAGGATCCACCTGCATCCCGGACAGCAGCACCCCGAGCGCCGTGAGCGCCAGCGTCAGCATGACCCCGCCGATCGCGTTGAACCCCGTCACCGCGACCCGGACCTGCATCGGCACATATCGACGCCCCCCGGCTGACACACAGCCACTTTAGGCCCTCAACCCCACGCCAGCCCGTCCCGACGCGCACCCTCCCGATCCACCCCATGATCCGGAAGACTTTTTACCCCCAGGACAACAACATCTCTTCCGGATCATGCCCGACCCATCCGCGTGGTCTCCAGGCTGAGCGCATCGCCGCCCGCCACGACATCAGCATCCCGACCCACCTGACGGCACGGGGCACAGCACACCTGGAGCGGCAGCAATCGCCACCACCGAACGAACAGCCGCGGCCAACACGGCCCGGGCGATGCCGACCCGTCCCCGGACGCGGCCGGGACCCCTCGACAGCTGCAGCGGAGGCCGCTGCCCAAGGACCGGCACCGCGCCGCTGACAGGGGCGAACCAAGGCGCCCGCAACCACCCCGCCGAATCAGCGACCGTCGCGCCGAAGAGAAGCCGTGACCAGACCGACGCGGGACCCGGGCAGCCCGCGACCCGGAGCCCCCGCACAGAACGCCGCCACTGACCAGACCACAAGCCTCAACCGACCGGGCAGCCACGAGCCGGCCCGCTCAAGCGCCGACGCAGGAGGCGAAGTCGCGTCGTCGAGGACCAACAAGTCAGCACCGGCCACAAAGCCCCCGGGCAGCCAACTACCGCTCACCCACCTCAGTCCACAACCCGAAACCCAGCCGAGGAGCCCCAGCTCGACGAACGCCACCTCCAGACCCGCGCCGCTCAGGCCGGGCCAGGCGAGCCGCACATTGTCAGCGACCGTCGCGTCGAAGAGGAAGCCGTACCCGACCGACGCGTGACCCGAGCAACCCGCGACCCGGACTCCGCACCGAACGCCGGCACCGACCTACCCCAGCCTCGACCGGCCAGGCAGGCCGAACGACCATGACCCAGGCCGCCCAAGCGCCGACACAGGATGCCGACCGGCACCGACCAACTGCTACCTCGACCGGCCGGGCCGAGTCGACGACCACCACCCGGACCGCCCGAGCGCCGGCGCAGGAAGCGAAACCGGCACCGACCGAACCACGAGCCTCGACCGACCGGGCGGAGCCCGACGACTACGAGCCTTCGCGCTCAAGCGTCGACAAAGGAAGCGAAGCGGACCGGGAGGAACGGCGCCTCCCTGCGTCGAACGGTCGGCGACAGAGAACCTTCCGCCCGTCGACAAGCCGCAGGGCACCAAACACCGCCGAGCACCGCCGAGCACCGCCGAGCACCGCCGAGCACCGCCGAGCACCGCCGAGCACCGCCGAGCACCGCCGAGCACCGCCGAGCACCGGTCAGCGCCGGTGGAGCGGGCAAGGCGGCCAGGGCGGTCAGCGGGTCTGTTCGAGCCAGGACGCGTAGAGCCGGGCGTAGATCGAGTCCTTGTCGGTGACGAGGTCGGCGTGCGGGCCGCGCTGCACGACGTGGCCCTTGTCGACCACGATGACCTCGTCGGCGCTCTGGGCGGTCGAGAGCCGGTGGGCGATCGCGATCGTCGTCCGGCCGCGGGTCACGGCGTCCAGGGTGCGTTGCAGGCGCACCTCGGTCGCGGGGTCGACGGCGCTGGTCGCCTCGTCGAGGACCAGCAGGTCGGGGTCGGCGACATAGGCGCGGGCCAGGGCGACCAGTTGCCGCTCCCCCACCGACAGCGCCTCGCCGCGCTCGCCCACCTCGGTCCGCAGGCCGTCGCTGAGACCGTCGACCCAGTCGAGGAGTCCCAGCTCGGTGAACGCCAGCTCCAGATCCATGTCGCTCAGGTCGGGCCGGGCGAACCGCACGTTGTCGGCGACGGTCGCGTCGAAGAGGAAGCCGTCCTGCGGGACCATGACGACGCGGCTGCGCAGCGAGTCGAAGCGGACGTCGGTCAGCGGCACCCCGGACAGCAGGACGCTGCCGGTGGTGGGGTCCATGAGCCGGGTCAGCAGCTTGGCGAACGTGGTCTTGCCGCTGCCCGTCTCGCCGACGACGGCGACGCGGGTGCGGGCGGTCACGGTGAGGTCGACGTCGGTGAGGACCTCGGGGCCGCCGGGATAGGCGAAGTGCACGTGGTCGAACCGCACGTCGACGGCGCCCTCGGGCAGGTCGCGGCCGGCGGTGCCGGGGTCGGCGACGTCCGGCGACGTCTCGATGATGTCCAGGACGCGGCGCCAGCCGGCGATCGCGTTCTGCGCCTCGTTGAGCACCTCGGTGGCGACCTGCACCGGCTGGACGAACAGCGTGGCGAGGAACAGGAACGCGGTGAGCTGACCGATGGTGAGCTGGCCGTCGACGCCGAGCAGCGTGCCGACGACGATGACGCTGCCGAGCGCGAGACCGGCGGCGAGCTCGCCGAAGCTCATGCTGATCACGTTGTTGGTCTGCGCGCGGAACTGGGCGCGGCGGCTGCGGTCGATGGCGGTGTCGAGCCGCTCGGCGGTGCGGTGCTGCACGCCATACGCCCGGACGACGGACGCGCCGACGACGCTCTCGGCGATCGCGCCGAGCATCGCGCCGATGCTCTCCCGCACGTCCAGATAGAGCACGCTGAGCCGCTTCTGGAAGTGCCGCACGACGAAGACCAGCGGCGCGAACGCGAGGATCACCACGAGGGTCAGCTGCCACGAGTAGAAGATCATGACGGCGGTGGTGACGATGACCTGGCCGAGGCTGATCAGGAAGATCAGGCCGCCGAACTGCAGGAACTGGCTGATCTGGTCGACGTCGCCGGTGACCCGCGAGACGAGCGCGCCGCGGCGCTCCGACTGCTGGTGCAGCATCGACAGGTCGTGGATGTGCCGGAACGTGCGGGTGCGGATGCCCGCCAGCGCGGTCTCGCTGACGGTGAACAGTCGCACGTTCATCATCGCGGCGCTGAACATCGTCACGAACAGCACGCCGGCGGTGACCGCGACGATCAGCGAGAGCACGCCGACGTCGGGCCCGCCGGGCGCGCGCAACCCGCGGTCGATGCCCTGCTGGATCGCGACCGGCACGGCGACCCGCCCGGCGGTGGCGAACACGGCCAGCCCCAGGGTGCCGGCCAGCCCGGTGAACAGCTCCGGTGAGAGCCGCAGCCCGCGGCGCAGGACGCCCGGCTGCGGCGCCTCCTGCGGAGGGGTCTCCTGCGAGGGCTTCGCCTCGGTGGTAACCGTCGTCATGCGGTCACGGTCTCCTCGTCGTCGAAGACATGCTCCCGCTCCTTCTCCGCCTCGGCCTTCTCATAGGCCGTGACGAGGTCGGCATAGCCGGGGACGGTGGCGAGCAGGTCGGCGTGGGTGCCGCGGGCGGCGACCCTGCCCCGCTCCAGATAGACGACCTCGTCGGCGAGGGCGATCGTGGCCCGCCGATAGGCCACCACGAGGATCGACGCCTGCCGGTCGTCGTCGCGGCGCAGCGCGGCGAGGATCGCCGCCTCGACGCGCGGGTCGACGGCGCTGGTCGCGTCGTCGAGGACGAGCAGCCGCGGCGCGCCGGCGAGGGCCCGGGCGATGGTGAGCCGCTGCCGCTGCCCGCCGGACAGCGACGTGCCCCGCTCGCCGACCTTCGTGTCGAGCCCCTCGCCGAGCTGCTCGACGAACCCGTCGGCCTGGGCGAGCCGCAGCGCCGACCAGGCGGCCTCGTCGTCGACGGGCCGGCCCGCGGCGGTGCGCCGGTCGAGCGTCACATTGCCCCGGACGGTGTCGTCGAAGACGAACGGCACCTGGGCGACGAGCGCGACCGTGCCGACGAGCGCCTCCTGGGTCAGCTCGCGGGCGTCGACGCCGTCGACGCGGACGGTGCCGGTGTGCGGGTCGACGAGCCGGGCCGCGAGCGCGGCGATCGTCGACTTGCCGGAGCCGGTCGAGCCGACGAGGGCGACGGTGCGCCCGGCCGGCACGTCGAACGTGACCCCGCTGAGCACGTCGCCGCCGCGCTCGCCGGCGGCGTCGGTGTAGGCGAAGTGGACGTCGTCGAAGCGCAGCGCCGCCGGCTTGTGCAGGTCGGGCAGTGTCGTCGCGCCATATGCCATGTCGCCCTCGGCGTCCAGCACGTGCCGGATCCGCTCCCAGCCGACGACGCTTCGGGGCAGCTCGGCGAGGACCCAGCCGATCGCCCGGACGGGAAAGGCGAGGACCGTGAACAGGAACGCGACGCTGACCACGTCGGCCACCTCGACGGCGCCCTGCCGGAAGCGCAGGCCGCCGACGACGAGCACGGCGAGGGTGCCGATGCTCGGCAGCGCGTCGAGCACCGGGTCGAACACGGCCCGGACCCGCCCGACCTGGATCGTGGCGTCGCGCAGCTCGACCGTCTTCGCCGTGAACCGCTCGGTCTCGGCGGCCTCCCGGCCCATGGTCTTGACCACCAGCGCGCCGTCGAAGCTCTCGTGCGCGACCGCGCTCACCTCGGCCCGCAGCTGCTGGGACCTGGCGACGCGGGGCGCCATCCGCCGCGAATAGGCGACGTTGACCCCGAGCAGCGACGGGAAGATCGCGACGCCGACGAGGGCCATCGCCCAGTCGGTGGCGAAGAGCGAGGCGATCGCGGCGACGAGCATGACGACGGTGCCGACCGCCATCGGGAACGGGGCGATCGGATACCACGCGGACTCGACGTCGGCGTTGGCATTGGACAGCAGGGTGCCGGTCGCGTGCCGCTGGTGCCACTCCAGGGGCAGCCGCAGATAGCGCCGGGTCACGGCCTGCCGATAGCGCGCCTGGAGGCGGAACTGCATGGCGCCCGCGCCGAGCCGCCGGCCGAAGATGCCGATGATCTTGCCGATGCTGACCGCCAGGACCGCGACGCCGCCGAGCAGCAGGGCGCCGGTCGTGACGTGCCGCTCGTCGATCGCGGGGAGGGCGATCTCGCCGACCACCCGCCCGGAGACGAACGCGGTGGCGATGGTGAGCAGGCTGAACACCACACTGCCGACGACCGAGATCGCGAACACGTGAGGCTCGTCACGAACGGCCCGGCCGAGCACCCACAGCCCCTTCAGGAGCACCTTGCCGCTGGTCACAACCCACCCCCGCCGGAAAGGGCCGGTAAGTCTCACCGACCGCATGCAACCTTACCGACGACCTACGACAGAAACCGTCTTCGAAGGACCCCCGCTAGCGTTACGTTCATGACTTCCTTCGCGCGGGCCGAGCGCCTCGCCCTGGCCGACACCCTTCTCGCCGCCGGCCCGGACGCGCCGACGCTCTGTGACGGGTGGGCGACCCGCGACCTCGCCGCCCACCTCGTCCTGCGGGAGCGCCGCCCGGACGCGGCGGCCGGCATCCTGGTCAAGCCACTGCAGCAGCACACGAAACAGGTCCAGGACCGCCTCGCCGCCGGCGACTACGCGGCGCTGGTCGGGAAGGTCCGCAAGCCGGCCCTGTGGGTGAGCCCCGGCTTCGCCGAGGAGGCCGTCAACATCACCGAGTTCCTCATCCACCACGAGGACGTGCGCCGCGCCGCGCCCCGGTGGACCCCCCGCGCCCTGGGCGCGGAGTACGAGCGGGCGCTCGCCGGCCGGCTCAAGGGCGCCGCGAAGCTCGCGGCGAGGAAGTTCCCGGCCGCCGTCACCGTCACGCCGGAGAACGCGACACCCTTCACCGTCGGCAAGGGCGGCGAAGCGCTGCGCGTACAGGGGAAACCGTCGGAACTGCTGCTGTTCTTCACCGGCCGCCAGGCCCACGCGGACGTGACCGTGACCGGGCCCGACGCCCTGGCCGGACAGCTGCGGAAAGCGAAACTCGGACTCTAGGGCTGGGTCTCAAATCTGGCCCCAGGCAACGGGAATCAGCGTTCCACTACGTTTCGGTTTCGGGTCTAGCCGGTAACACGACCGACCATTTACCCTCCAGTAACCGACGGGACGTGATGCCAGTCACCGTTACGTCCACGCCAGCCCCGGAGGCGCCCCACATGACCCAGACCCAGCGGCTCGAATTGCCCTACCGCTCGATCCCGGACATGTTCCTGCACCGTGTGGCCGAGACCCCTGACAAGCGCGCGTTCGGCAAGCCCGCCGCCGGCGACGCCGGCGACCCGGTCTGGCTGACCTGGCGCGAGGTCGACCAGCACGCCCGCGCGATCGGCGCCGGCCTCACCACCCTCGGCGTGCGGCCCGAGGACCGCGTCGGCATCCTGGCCAACACCCGCCTCGACTGGATCATCGCCGACCTCGGCATCATGCTCGCCGGCGCGGCCACCACCACGGTGTATCCGACGACCGAGCCCGAGGACGCCGTCTACATCGTCGCCGACTCCGGCTCGAAGGTCCTCTTCGCCGAGAACGCGGCGCAGGCCGCCAAGCTCGACGGCGCCGACCTGCCCAACCTGGCCGCGATCGTGCTCCTCGACGGCGTCCCCAACGGCGGCGAGCAGAAGAAGACCCTGTCCCTCGCGCAGCTGGAGGCCGAAGGGCAGCAGGCGCTCGAAGCGGACCCCGAGCTCATCGAGCGGATCGTCGCCGGCATCACCGGCGACCAGCTCGCCACCCTGATCTACACGTCCGGCACGACCGGCCGTCCCAAGGGCGTCGAGCTGATGCACGCCGGCTGGGTCTGGCAGGGCTACACGCAGGTCGACATGGGTCTGCTGACCGCCGACGACCTGCAGTACCTGTGGCTGCCGCTGTCGCACTCGTTCGGCAAGACCCTGCTGTGCGGGATCGTCTACGTGGGCCTGCCCACGTACGTCGACGGCCGCGTCGACAAGCTCATCGACAACCTCGGCAAGATCCAGCCGACGCTCATGTGCGCCGCGCCCCGCGTCTTCGAGAAGGTCTACAACCGGGTCGTCACCGGCGCGCAGACCGACGGCGGTGCCAAGTGGAAGATCTTCCAGTGGGCGGTCAAGGTCGGCAAGCAGGCCTCCGCCGAGCGCCTCGCCGGCCGCACCCCGGGCGGCCTGCTCAAGGTGCAGCACGGCATCGCCGACAAGCTGGTCTTCAGCAAGCTGCGGGCCCGCCTCGGCGGGAAGATGCGCGCCATGGTGTCCGGCTCAGCGCCGCTGTCGAAGGAGATCGGCGAGTTCTTCTTCGCCGCCGGCCTGCCGATCCTGGAGGGCTACGGCCTGACCGAGACGTCGGCCGGCTCGTTCGTCAACCGGGAGGACGCCCCCCGCATCGGCACCGTCGGCGTCGCCCTGGGCGACCTGGAGGCGAAGCTCGACACCGACGGCGAGATCCTGCTCAAGGGCACGCCGATCATGCGCGGCTACCACAACCTGCCCGACGAGACGGCCGCGTCGTTCACCGAGGACGGCTGGTTCCGCACCGGCGACATCGGCGAGTTCGACGCCGACGGCTACCTGCGCATCACCGACCGCAAGAAGGACCTGATCAAGACCTCCGGCGGCAAGTACGTCGCGCCGAGCCACATCGAGGGCCTGTTCAAGTCCGTCTGCCCGTACACCTCCCAGTGCGTCGTCGTGGGTCAGGCCCGCAACTACGTGACGATGCTGGTCACCCTCGACCCCGACGCGATCAAGGGCTGGGCGGAGGGCACCCCCCTCGCCGGGAAGTCCTACGACGAGATCGCCGGCTCGCCCGAGGCCAACGCCCTGGTCGAGGGCTACGTCAAGGAGCTCAACACCAAGCTCAACCGCTGGGAGACGGTGAAGAAGTTCACCATCCTCAGCCGCGACCTCTCCATCGAGGACGGCGAGCTCACGCCGTCGCTCAAGGTCAAGCGCCGCGTGGTCGAGAAGTCCTTCGCCTCGGACATCGACCGCATGTACGCGGGGTCGCTCGCCGAACTCTGATCACACCCCACAGTGTCATGGCCTCCGGGAACCGCCGACCCGGAGGCCATGACGCTTTTCAAGCCTCAAGAAGCGGCATGCTCCGGTCCGTCGTGGCGGAGGCCCGTTGCTCCCGTCAGCCGCCGGTCAGGCCTTGACGGCCTTCCCTTTCCCGCCGCCTGCAGCTGACGCGGCCGTCCCGGCCGCGAACAACCCATCCCCCATGATCCGGAAAACCGTCAGGCGACGACGACCGGGGAAGACCAGGCGTGCCGGCGCGGGCGGTCCAGGTCGGCACGCGCGGCCGCCAGCCGGTGGACCGCCTCGACCAGGTCGGCCTCCGGCAGGGTGTACGGCAGCCGCATGAACCGCTCCATCGTGCCGTCCGCGCCGAACCGCGGCCCCGGCGCGACCCGCACCCCGAGCTCCTCCGCGGCCCGCGCGAGCGCACTGGACACCGGCGCGTCGAGCTCGACCCACAGCACCATCCCGCCGCCGGGCAGCACGAACCGCCAGTCCGGCAGCTCGGCGCGCAGCGCGGCGGCGAGGGTGTCCCGGCGGGCGAGCAGCTGCCGCCGCCGGGCCGTGACGATCGCCTCGCGGCGGCGCAGCAGCTGGACGGCGACGAGCTGGTCGAGCACCGGCGACGCCATGTCGACCCCGACCCGGGCCGCGGCGAGCCGGGCGATCAGCGGCGCCGCCCCGCGCACCCACCCGATGCGCAGGCCACCCCAGTACGGCTTGCTCATCCCGCCGATCGTCAGCACCCGCGCACTGCGGTCGAACGCCGCCACCGACGGCGGCAGCGCGACGTCGTCCAGCGCGAGGTCGACGAACGACTCGTCGATCACCAGGTCGGTGCCGGCGGCGTGCGCGGCGGACGGCAGCCGCTCCCGCAGCGACGTCTGCATCAGGTGGCCGGTCGGGTTGTGGAAGTCGGGGATGAGGTAGGCGACGCGCGCCTGCGCGGCCCGGACCGTGGACAGCAGCAGGTCCTCGTCCCAGCCGTCGGGCCCGATCGCATACGCGCTGATCCGCGCCCGGCTGGCGGTGAAGGCGCTCAGCGCGTTCGGGTAGGTCGGCGTCTCGACCAGGGCCCGCTGCCCAGGCGCGACCAGCAGCCGCAGCAGCAGGTCGAGGGCCTGCTGGACGCCGCCGGTGACCATGACCTGGTCGGGGTCGGTCGGCAGGCCCCGCTCGGTGTAGCAGTGCGCGATCGCCTCGCGCAGCACCAGCAGGCCCATCGGCTGATATCCGGCGCCGAGCGTGTAAGGGGCGAGCTCGGCGATCGCGTCCGTGGCCGCCTCGGCGAGCTCGGCGGGGGCGGGCATCGCCGCGCAGCCGAGGTCGATCAGGTCGGCGTCGTCGCTCGGCGTCCACAGCCCGGACGTGCCGACCCGGTGCCCGGCGGGCAGCGCGGTCCAGCTGCCGGCGCCGCGGCGGCTGCTGAGGTGGCCGCTGTCGCGAAGCTCACGGTAGGCGGCGGTGACCGTGGTCCGGCTGATGCCGAGCGCCGCGGCGAGCTCCCGCTCGGCGGGCAGGCGCACCCCGAGGGCGAGCCGCCCGTCGATGAGCAGGCCACGGACGGCGCCGGCGAGCACGACGTATTCCGGGCGGCGGCCGGCCGGGCCGCGCACCCCGACGGCGACCTGCCACGCGTTCAGCATGCGGGCCAGTTGTGCACCGCGGACGATCGCTGACAAGGCCAGTCCCCCTCAATTGGCTCTTTGCACCGGACGGATTGGCCCTAGGGTGGCATGCATGGACGCCCCAGGCAAGACCAATCCCATCCCGCTGCGCCACCGGTTCACGCGCCGCTTCACGCAGCTGCAGGGCGGCCTGGTCCTGTACGGGGTGAGCCTCGCCCTCCTGGTCCGCGCCCATCTCGGCCTGGACCCGTGGGACGTCTTCCAGCAGGGCATCTCCCAGCGCACCGGGCTGAGCTTCGGCACCGTGGTCGCCGCGGTCGGCGCGCTGGTGCTGCTGCTGTGGATCCCGCTGCGCCAGCGCCCGGGGCTCGGCACGGTCAGCAACGTCCTGGTCGTCGGCCTCGTCGCCGACCTGTCGCTACGCGTCGTCCCCGACGCCGAGCCGTGGTGGCTGCGCGGCGCCTTCATGGTCGCCGCCATCGTGCTCAACGCCGCCGCCACCGGCCTGTACATCGGCGCCCGCATGGGCCCCGGCCCGCGCGACGGCCTCATGACCGGCCTGGCGGAGCGCTTCTCCTGGCTGTCGATCCGGGTCGCCCGCACCTCGATCGAGGTGACGGTGCTCACCGCGGGCTTCTTCCTCGGCGGTTCGGTCGGCATCGCCACCGTCCTGTACGCCTTCGGCATCGGCCCGCTCACCCAGCTCTTCCTGCCGTGGTTCGTGGTCCGCGACCCCCGCCCGGCGATCCCCGCCCCGGCCCTCGCCTGACGGTGCGACCGGCGCGACCGGCGCGGCCCGAACGTCGCCGGCGCCCGAGCCGACCGCGCCGGTCCGGCGCTCACCCGGCCCGCACCGCCGGACCGGAGCCCGCGGCCGGCGCCGCCCTGACCTGCGCCGCCGCCCCGGTGTCCCCGCCTGCCGGCTCCGGCACCGGCATCGGCGTCCGCCCGCCGCGCACCGCGCCGAGCAGGACGCCGCCGAGGATCGCGGCGCCGCCGGCGGCGTCGTACCAGTGGACGCGCTCCCCCAGCAGCAGCGCCGCCGACAGGATCGCGAACACCGGGGCCAGGGCCGCGAACGGCGCCACCGTGCCGGCGTCGTAGCGGGCGATGAGCCGGCCCCACACCCCGAAGCCGAACAGTGTGCTGAGGTAGGCGATGTACGCGATGGCACCGACCGCGGTCAGGTCCAGGCCGCGCAGGCTACGCCAGACGTCCGCCGGGCCGTCGACGGCGAGGGTCAGCGCGACCAGCGGCGGGGTCGCCACGGCGCTCACCCACACCATGAAGTTGAGCATGTCGGTGGCCTTCGCCATGCGCATCGCGATGTTCGCCAGCCCCCACGCCGCGCCGGCGGCGACGACCAGCAGGAACGCGCCGAGCGGCCGGTCCAGCCCGAGCTGCGAGGCGATCAGGACGATCCCGGCGCCGCTGAGCACCACCCCCGCCACGCGACGCCCGCCGGGCCGGTCGCGCAGCAGTACCGTCGCGAACACCAGCGTGAAGACGACCTGGCTCTGCAGGACCAGCGCCGACAGCCCCGACGGCAGCCCGGCCGCCATGCCCGCGAACAGCAGCGAGAACTTCACCACGCCGAGCGCCACGCCCGTCGCGACCACCCACCGCCACGGCGCCTTCGGCTGGCCGACCAGCAGCACGGCGGGCAGCGCCGCCGCCCCGAAACGCAGCGCGCAGAACAGCAGCGGCGACATGCTGTCCAGCCCGACGTGGATCACGACGAAGTTCACGCCCCAGATCGCCGAGACGAGGATCGCCAGCGCGACGTCACGAGGTTTCATGGTCCGATCGTCGTCCCGTGCGACCGTGAAGCACCATCGAAAGGTTCTACAACATTCTTGTAGGATCACTACATGATTGAGCTTCCGCGGCTCCGGGCACTGCGGGCGGTGGCCACGTTCGGCACGGTCACGGCCGCCGCGGGCGCCCTGCACTGCACGCCGTCGGCGATCTCCCAGCACCTGGCGAAGCTCGAGCGGGAGACCAGGAGCACGCTCGTGGAGAAGGACGGCCGCCGCCTGCGGCTCACCGAGGCGGGCCGGGTCCTCGTCGAGCACGCCGGGCGGATCCTCGCCGTCGTCGAGGAGGCCGAGGCCGCCCTCGCCGCCCACCAGGAGACGGTGTCCGGGCAGCTGAGCATCGCCTCGTTCCCGACCGCGTGCCGCGGGCTGCTGCCCCACGCCCTGCGCAGCCTCGCCGTCGACCACCCGCTGCTGGAGCCGACCCTGCAGGAGGCCGACCGGGACGCGACCTTCGACGGCATCCTGCGCGGCACCGTCGACGTGGGCGTCATCGACGAGTGGCTCGACGTGCCGGCCACGTTCCCCGCCGGGCTGGCGAGCGTCGAGCTCGGCCTCGACGTGGGCGACCTGATCCTGCCCGTCGACCACCCGCTGGCCGCCGCCTCGGGCCCCGTCGGCCTCGACGCGCTGCGCGACGAGCGGTGGATCGCCTCGAAGCCCGGCACCGTCTGCCACGAGTGGCTGCAGCGGATGCTGCCCGGCACCCGCCCGGCGATCCTCGTCAACGAGTTCGAGACCCAGCTGACGTTCGTCGCCGAGCGCCTCGGCGTCGCGTTCGTGCCCCGGCTGGCCCGCAGCACCCTCCCGCCCGGCGTCGTCGCCCGGCCCATCACCCCCGAGGCGGCCCGCCGCGTCAGCGTCGCCTGGCGCGCCTCCACGGGGCTGCGTCCCGCGATCGGCGCGACCGTCGCCGCCCTGCGTGAGGCCTGGTCACACCGCGACCACTGGCCCGCCGATCATCCGGTTCAAGTCGTATAACCCCAGGTCAAACGTACTATTGCCACTTAAACACTCATTCACGTATTCAGTTCTGCGGGTTTCGGCGGCGCCCCTTACATTGATGTCATGGCCATCTTCGGACGCACCCGCACAGCCACCGGCGCAGGCGTCCTGGCGACGCTGCTCCTCGTGCTCCTCTTCGGCAATCAGATCTTCTCGGAATGGACCGACCGCCACGCGGACACCAAGACCGTGTGGGGCTGGTTCCTGCACCTGCTCACCTGGCCGCGCTGGTGGCTCGTCCCCCGCGACGACTCCGGCAACGCGGCCCGCGAACTGCTCGCCAACGACCTCAAAGCCCTCCTCCTGGTCCTCTTCACCGCCCTGATCCTCGCCGTCGCGGGCCGCTCCATCGTCACCGGCGGCGGCGCCTTCATCCTCGGCTGGGCGTCGCTGATCTTCGGCGCCGCCCTGGCCGCCTTCGCCACCGACTTCATCACCGCCAACCCGACCCTGCTCAGCGCCTTCGCCGCCGCCTCGGCAGCGGCGGGCTACGGCCTGTTCGTCGGCTGGCTCGTCGGCATCGCCGTCACCACCGGCAAACGCGGCGACTGACCTGCCCGCTGCCCCGCCGCCGCGACGACCCGGCAGAGAAGTCCGGCGGCGGGCCGACCCCCATCGGTCCCCGGCTCCATGTGCGCAGCGCCCGCGCCCATCACCGCCCGGTCCAGCCGTCACCGCCCACTCCCAGGTGCACGGCCATCCTCGCCGCCGACCTCAACCTCAGTCGCGGCCTCCAGCCCGGCTCACGGCAGGCGGCGGTCCGATCCCGCCCACACCCTCAGCCAGCTCACGGCGTCAGGCGGCGGACCGATCCCGCCCACCCCCCGCCCATGGCGGACGGCAGACCAACCCTCACCGCGGCTCCATGACGGCGGCGGGGGCTGATCCGCCCACCCGGGCCCTGCGATCGTGAGGCGGCGGACCAACACTCACCGCAGGTCTACGAGGGGCGCCGGGCCGACCGCCCACTCCCGGCCGGGCGGTCGTGAGGGCGGCCGACCACCACTCACCGCGGCTCCACGAGGGGCGGCGGGCCGATCCGCCCACTCCCCAGCCCGGCCGTCGTGAGGCGGCGGACCACACTCACCGCGGCTCCACAAGGGACGGCGGGCCGATCCGCCCGATCCCTGCCCCGACGGTCGTGAGGCGGCGGACCACACTCACCGCGGCTCCACAAGGGACGGCGGGCCGATCCGCCCGATCCCTGCCCCGACGGTCGTGAGGCGGCGGACCAA
>NZ_JBVJIJ010000016.1:235480-258508 GCF_055586325.1 Dactylosporangium sp. NPDC051087
AACACTCACCGCGGCTCCATGAGGCCGGCAGGCCGGCCTCACCAACCCCCGCAGCTCAGGCGGGCCGCGGTGCCCGGCGCGGAGCACACCGCCGGCGCGGCAGCCCGGACGATGCCCTCACCGGCGCCCGGAAGCCGGCCCGCACAGCGTCGGGCCGGTCCTCCGACGCCCAACCTCCCGCCCGCCGGGACAGGCGGCGCAACCGGATCCCACGTGCGCCGCGCCCGCCAGGTTCCTGCCCGCGTCGGTGGCGCGTCTCGTACATGAGCGGACGCGGGACGTCGAGAGCGGTAACGGGTCAGCGGATCGGGTGGCCCGCCTCCCGGAGCGAGGTCTTCACGTCGCCGATGGAGAGGTCGCCGAAGTGGAAGACGCTGGCGGCGAGGACCGCGTCGGCGCCCGAGTCCACCGCGGGGGCGAAGTGCTCGAGGGCGCCGGCGCCGCCGCTGGCGATGACCGGGATCGACACGACCGCGCGGACGGCCCTGATGAGCTCCAGGTCGAAGCCGTCCTTCGTGCCGTCGGCGTCCATCGAGTTGAGCAGGATCTCGCCGGCGCCGAGGTCGGCGACCCGGGCGGCCCACTCGACGGCGTCGAGGCCCGCGCCGCGGCGGCCGCCGTGGGTGGTGACCTCGAAGCCGCTCGGTTGGGTGGCCGCCCGGCGTACGTCCAGCGACAGCGTCAGCACCTGGTTGCCGAAGCGTTCGGCGATCTCGGCGATGAGCTCGGGCCGGGCGATCGCGGCCGTGTTGACGCCGACCTTGTCCGCGCCGGCGCGCAGGAGGGTGTCGACGTCGGTGACGGCCCGGACGCCGCCGCCGACGGTGAGCGGGATGAAGACCGTCTCGGCGGTGCGGCGGACCACGTCGAGCATCGTGGACCGGCCGTCCGACGAGGCGGTCACGTCGAGGAAGACGAGCTCGTCGGCGCCGGCGGCGTCATACGCCGCGCCGAGCTCGACGGGGTCGCCGGCGTCGCGGAGGTTGACGAAGTTGACGCCTTTGACGACGCGACCGGCGTCGACGTCAAGACACGGGATGACCCGCACCGCGACGCTCATGCCGCCACCTCCTCCGGTGCCGTGCCCGAGCCGGGCTGCGGTGCGCTCATGCCGGCTGCTCGGCCAGGACCTCGAGGGCCTCGGTGACGTCGAAGGCGCCCGCGTACAGCGCCTTGCCGACGATGACGCCCTCGACGCCGGCGGGCTCGAGCGCGGCGAGCTGGCGCAGGTCGTCGAGCTTGGAGACGCCGCCGCTGGCGATGACCGGCTTCTTGGTGCGGCCGGTGACCTCCAGCAGGAGGGTCAGGTTGGGGCCGGTGAGGGTGCCGTCGCGCATGACGTCGGTGACGACATACCGGGCGCAGCCGGCCTTCTCGAGCCGGTCGAGCACCTCGAACAGGTCGCCGCCCTCCTTGGTCCAGCCGCGCGCGGCGAGCTGGTGGCCGCGGACGTCGAGGCCGACCGCGACCTGGTCGCCGTAGGTGGCGCAGACGTGGTCGCACCAGTCCGGGTTCTCCAGGGCGGCGGTGCCGAGGTTGACCCGGGTCGCGCCGGTGGACAGCGCCGCCCGCAGCGACGCCTCGTCGCGGATGCCGCCGGACAGCTCGACCTGCACGTCGAGGCGGCGCACCACGTCGGCGAGCAGCTCGGCGTTGGAGCCCCGGCCGAACGCGGCGTCGAGGTCGACGAGGTGGATCCACTCGGCACCCTGCCGCTGCCAGGCGAGGGCGGCCTCGAGCGGGTCACCATACGTCGTTTCACTGCCGGCGGCGCCCTGGACGAGACGGACCGCCTGGCCGTCGGCGACGTCGACGGCGGGCAGGAGCTGCAGGGCCATGGTTGGAGATCCTTCTGTCAGGTTCGGCGATCGACGTCGACGGTCAGAGGCAGCGGGCGAAGCAAACGGTCAGAGGCAGCGGGTGGAGCAAATCAGTCGCTGGCAGCGGGTCGAGCGAAACAGTCCGTGGAGCGAAACAGTCCGTGGAGCGAAACAGTCCGTGGAGCGAAACAGTCCGTGGAGCGAAACAGTCAGAGGCAGCGGGTGGAGCGGACGGCCGGGACGTCGGTCGAACGAAGCGGCCGGGGCAGCGGGCAGGCGAACCGGCGGAGCGAACCGTCGGCGGTGGTCGGGACGATGGTCAGAGGCGGCGGTCGAGGACGAGCACGGTGAGCGCCGGGGCGGCGACGACGACGAGGGCGCTGAGCCCGATCCGGGCCGCGACGGTGTCGACGAACACCCAGATCATCGTGAGCGCCAGCAGGACGAGCAGGACGATGACGGAGCGCTGACCCCGGGAGCGACGTGCGAAAAGCTTACCGGTCCTGCCGACCTTCACCTTCGGGACCAGCTTGCGCACCGCGATCCGCCGCTGGCGGCGCCGCTCGGCCTTGAGCAGGCGCTCGGCCCGCTCGGCCTCCAGCACCGCCCGCCGCCGGGCGCGTTCCTTAGACAAGGCTGCCGAGCCAGTTGGACAGCAGCGTCGCGCCCGCGTCGCCGGACTTCTCCGGGTGGAACTGGGTCGCGCGCAGGACGTCGGACTCGAACGCGGCAACGAACGGCGCACCGTGCACCGTCGTCGCGACCTTGATGCCGGCGGCCCGCTGGGCCTCGACGGGGGTGGGCGCATAGGAGTGCACGAAGTAGAACCGGGTGTCGTCGGGCAGGCCCGCGCCGAGGACGGTGCCGGCGGGCCAGTCCACCGTGTTCCACCCCATGTGGGGCACGACCGGGGCGTGCAGGACGGTCACCGCGCCGGGGGCGAGCCCGAGGCCCTTGGTGACGACGCCGTGCTCCTCGCCCTCGTCGAAGAGGACCTGCATGCCGACGCAGATGCCGAGGACCGGCGCGCCGACCCTGACCCGCTCGGCGATCGTGGGTCCGGCGCCGAGCTCGTCGATGCCGGCCATGCAGGCCGCATAGGCCCCGACGCCGGGCACGACGAGCCCGTCGGCGCGGGCGGCCTTGCCGAGGTCGGACGTGACCTCGACGTCGGCGCCGACCCTGGCGACGGCCCGCTCGGCGGAGCGCAGGTTGCCCGAGCCGTAGTCGAGGATGACCACCTTCTTCATGCCGTCCCCCTCTACAGCCAGAGCAGTCCGCCGGCCGCGGCCACGGCGGCGAGCAGCAGCGTGATCACGAACGGCACCTTGGACTTGCTCTGCTGCCGCAGCGACAGCGCGCCACCGACCAGGATCCCGGCGAGCCCGAGCAGCAGGATGCTCACAGGGCGCCCTTGGTGCTGGGCACCACGCCGGCGTTGCGCGGGTCGAGGGCGCACGCCTGGCGCAGCGCCCGGGCGACCGCCTTGAACTGGGCCTCGACGATGTGGTGCGCGTCGGGCTGGGCGCCGTGCCGGCCGGCGCGCAGGATGCTGACGTGCAGCGTGACCCGGGCCGAGTGGGCGAACGACTCCCAGATGTGGCGGGTCAGGCTGGTCGGGTAGTTGCCGCCGATGTGCGGAGCGATGTTGGCCGGCTCGTCGTGCACCATGTAGGGCCGGCCGGACAGGTCGACGACGGCGGAGGCGAGCACCTCGTCGAGCGGGACCTGGGCGTTGCCGTAGCGGGTGACGCCGGCCTTGTCGCCGAGCGCCTCGGCGAACGCGGCGCCGAGCGCGAGCGCGGTGTCCTCGACGGTGTGGTGCGCGTCGATCTCGAGGTCGCCGACGGTCTGCACCCGCAGGTCGAAGCCGCCGTGCTTGGCGATCTGGTTGAGCATGTGGTCGTAGAAGCCCACGCCGGTCGAGATCTCGCCGACCCCGGTGCCGTCGAGGTCGAGCTCCACGGAGACCTTGGTCTCCTTGGTGACCCGCTCGATCTTGGCGGTGCGACTCACAGCAACTCCTCCAGTGCATTCAGGAAAGCGTCGGTCTCCTCGGGCGTGCCGGCGGTGACCCGCAGCCAGCCGGGGACGCCGACGTCGCGGATCAGCACCCCGCGGTCGAGCAGCGCCTGCCAGGTCCCCCTGCTGTCGTCGCGGGGCGCGCCGAACAGCACGAAGTTGGCGTCGCTGTCGGCGACCCGCAGGCCCCAGCCGCGCAGCGTGGTGACGATGCGGTCGCGCTGGGTCTTGACCGCGTCGACGGTCGACAGCAGCGCGTCGGTGTGCGCGAGCGCGGCCCGCGCGGCGGCCTGGGTCAGCGCCGACAGGTGATAGGGCAGGCGCACCAGCTGCACCGCGTCGACCACGGCCTCGCCGGCCGCGAGATAGCCGACCCGCCCGCCGGCCAGCGCGAACGCCTTGCTCATCGTGCGGGTCACGACCAGCCGCGGGAAGTCGGCGAGCAGCGACAGCGCGAACGGCGTGCCGGGCCGCGCGAACTCGGCATAGGCCTCGTCGACGAGCACCATCCCGTCGGCGGCGGCCGCGACGGCGCGCACCACGTCGAGCGGCAGCGCGGTGCCGGTCGGGTTGTTGGGCGAGCAGAGGATGACGATGTCGGGCCGGTGCTCGCGGACCTTGGCGACGGCGTGCTCGGCGGTCAGCGTGAAGTCGCTGTCGCGCAGCCCGTCGACCCAGGCGGTGCCGGTGCCGGCGGCGAGCAGCGGGTGCATCGAATAGGACGGGGTGAAGCCGAGCACGGTGCGGCCGGGCCCGCCGAAGGTCTGCAGCAGCTGCTGCTGGATCTCGTTGGAGCCGTTGGCCGCCCACACGTTGCGCCAGGTGAGGCCGTGCTGGAGATAGGTGGCGAGGTCGGTGCGCAGCGCGACCGCGTCGCGGTCGGGATAGCGGTTGAGGTCGCGCAGGACCGCGGAGAGCGCCTTCTCCATCTCCGCGACCGCGGCCTCGGGCACCGGATAGGAATTCTCGTTGGTGTTGAGCCGGACGGCGACGTCGAGCTGCGGCGCGCCATAGGGGGTGAGACCGCGCAGCTCGTCGCGGAGCGGCAGGTCGTCGAGGCCGGTCACTGGGCGAACCTCACCTTCACCGCGGCGCCGTGCGCCGGCAGGTCCTCGGCCTCGGACAGGGTGACCACGTGGTCGGCGACCTCGGCGAGGGCGTCGCGCCCGTATTCGATCAGCTGCACGCCGCGCAGGAACGTCTGCGTCGACAGGCCCGAGGAGTGCCGGGCGCAGCCACCGGTCGGCAGCACGTGGTTGGAACCGGCGCAGTAGTCACCGAGCGACACCGGCGACCAGGCGCCGACGAAGACGGCGCCGGCATTCCAGACCCGCTCGGCGACGGCCCGCGCGTCGCGGGTCTGGATCTCCAGGTGCTCGGCGCCATAGGCGTCGACGACTTTCAGACCCTGCTCCAGGTCGTCGACGATGACCGTCGCGGACTGGGTGCCGGTGAGCGCCTCGGTGACCCGCTGCAGGTGCTTGGTCGCCGCGACCTGCTTGGCGATCTCCGCCTCGACGGCCTCGACGAGCTCCAGGGACGGCGTGACGAGCACGCTCGCCGCCAGAGGGTCGTGCTCGGCCTGGCTGATCAGGTCGGCGGCGACGTGGCGCGGGTCGGCGGTGTCGTCGGCGAGGATCGCGATCTCGGTCGGCCCGGCCTCGGCGTCGATGCCGACGGTGCCGCGCAGCATGCGCTTGGCGGCGGTGACCCAGATGTTGCCCGGGCCGGTGATCATGTCGACCGGCTCGCAGCCCTCCTGGTCGCCGTAGCCGAACATGGCGACCGCCTGGGCGCCGCCGACGGCATAGACCTCGTCGACGCCGAGCAGCGCGCACGCGGCCAGGATGTTGACATTGGGCAGGCCGGTGTCCTTCTGCGGCGGGCTGGTGACCGCGATCGACGGCACGCCCGCGACCTGCGCCGGCACCACATTCATGATCACGCTCGACGGATAGACGGCGAGGCCGCCGGGCACGTAGAGCCCGACCCGGCGGACCGGGATCCACCGCTGGGTCACCGTGCCGCCGGCGCTCAGCCGCGTCGTCACCTCGGCGCGCCGCTGGTCGCCGTGGACCTTGCGGGCCCGGGCGATCGACTCGAGCAGCGCGGCGCGGACCGCCGGGTCGAGGCCGGCCTCGGCGGCGGCGATCGCCGCGGCGGGCACCCGCAGGTCCGTCAGCTCCACCCCGTCGAGGCGGCGGGTGGCGTCGCGGACCGCGCTCGCCCCATGCTCGCGGATCGCCTCGACGATCGGGCGCACCTGCTCGGTGGCGACGGAGACATCAAGGGCGGCACGGGGCAGCAGACGGCGCGGATCCGTGGTGGAGCCGCGCAGGTCGATCCGGTTCAGCACCCTTGGGAGTCTAGGCGGAACCCCCGACAATTATTCGGTCGCGTCCCGCTGTGCGGGCTGTCGGGATTGCGCCCAGCGCCAGTTCAGCTCGGCCGCGTCCGGTGGCGGGCCGGGCAGCGCACCGGCGTCGTGGCGCCGCATGCCGTCCAGCATCAGGGCCAGATGACGACGGCGCAGCTCGGTGGTGCGGTCGCGGTCCGGCAGCCGGATCGCCGCGCACGCCTCGAGGATCAGCGTGACGTCCGCCACCACGAAGTCCGGCCGCAGCCCGCCGTCCTCGTGCGCCCTCGCCACGAGGCCGCCGGCGAGGGCACCGGCCCGCATCGCGTCGGCGCTCATCTCGGGCGTCGGGGTGAAGGTGCCCGCCAGGTGCACGGTGAGCGAGTGCACGTCGGCCTCCACCACGCCGCCGAGGAAGCGGATCAGCGCCGCCCACCCGTCGGGCTCCTCGCCGGCGCCCTCCGCCTCGGCGATGAAGGTGCGCAGGCCGTCGTGGCACAGGGTGCGCAGCAGGTCGTCCTTGCCCTTGTACCGCCGATACAAGGCGCTGATCCCGACCCCGGCGCGCTCGGCGACCGCGGCGATCGGGGCCTTCGGGTCCTCCAGGAACACGTCTCGCGCCGCGGCGAGGATCGCTCCGTCGTTGCGGGCCGCCTGCACCCGCCGGCCGGACAGGTTCGTCGTCATGCCGCCACTGTACCCCAGGACTGGAACGGATCGTTCCGGTCTGCTATGTTCGAACGGAACAAAGCATTCCGTTCTGAGGAGTAGCGCTGTGATCCGCTCGTACACCGTGGAAATCCCGCAGACCGCGATCGACGACCTGCACGCCCGGCTCCACGCGGCGCACTGGCCCGACGAGCTGCCCGGCGTCGGCGACAGCTACGGCGTGCCCGCCGACCGGATCCGGGCGCTGACCGAGCACTGGCTGGAGCGCTTCGACTGGCGCGCCGTCGAGGCCCGGATCAACCGGCACCCGCAGTTCGTCACCGAGATCGACGGCGAGGACATCCACTTCCTGCACGTCCGCTCGCCCCGCGAGGACGCGCTGCCGCTGATCCTCACCCACGGCTGGCCCGGCTCGATCGTCGAGTACCTCGACGTCATCGAACCCCTGTCGCAGGACTTCCACCTGGTCATCCCGTCACTGCCCGGCTTCGGCTTCTCCGGCCCGACCCGCAGCCGCGGCTGGAACCGGCACCGCACCGCCCGCGCCTGGAACGAGCTGATGGCCCGCCTCGGCTACGACCGCTTCGGCGCCGTCGGCAATGACGCCGGCTCGATGATCGCCCCGGAGCAGGGCCGCAACGCCCCGGACCGGGTCGTCGGCGTGCACGTCACCCAGCTCTTCTCGTTCCCCGGCGGCGACCCGGCCGAGTTCGCCGCCCTCGACGAGGCCGGGCACGCGGCGCTGGCGAAGCTGCAGTGGTTCCACGACAACCTCATGTCGTTCAACATCCTGCACAGCCAGCAGCCGCAGACCCTGGCGTTCGCGCTCGCCGACTCACCCGTCGGCCTGCTCGCCTGGAACGCGCAGCTCTTCGGCACCTCCCTCGACCCCGACTTCATCCTCGCCAACGTCGCCGTCCACTGGTTCACCGGCACCGCGGCGTCGGCGATGCGCTTCTACTACGAGGACGCGCACGCCGACGAGCAGCCCAGCGGTCCCACGACCGTGCCGACCGGCCTCGCCATGTTCTCCGGGGACTTCCAGTCGATCCGTCCCTTCGCCGAGCGCGACCACTCCCGGATCGTGAGCTGGCACTCGTACGACACCGGCAGCCCCCTCACCGGAGGGCGCGACGCGGGCGGCCACTACGCCGCGCACGAGGCCACCGACCTCCTCGTCAGCGACATCCGCGAATTCTTCGCCGCGCTGCGGTGAACCTGGCCGGTCCGCTCGGCTAGGCTTCGCCCGTGGAGGAAGCGAACGAACCCGAGCGGACCCTCCTGCCGCTGTTCCCCCTCGGCACGGTGCTGTTCCCGGGGCTGGTCCTGCCCCTGCACGTGTTCGAGCCGCGCTACCGCACGCTCGTCCAGCACCTCGCCGAACTGCCGGCCAACCTCCCCCGCGAGTTCGGCGTGATCGCCATCCGCCGCGGCTGGGAGGTCGGCCGGGTCGACGGCGAGTCCGGCGAGACCGCCGACGCGTCGATCACCGCCGGCGAGGCGCTCTCGCTGTACGAGGTCGGCTGCGCGGCCGAGATCCGGCAGATGACCGAGCTCCCCGACGGCCGCTTCGACCTCATGACCGTCGGCCGCCGCCGCTTCCGGCTCCTCCGCCTCGCCCGCAACGACGCGCCCTACCTCACCGGCGAGGTCGAATGGCTCCCCGAGCCGAAGGGTGAGCCCGACCGCGAGGAGGAGCTGGCGGCGGGCGTGCTCGCGGCGTTCCAGCAGTACCTGAAGGCGGTCCGCAGCGACGAGGACGGCGACGGCGAGCAGCTGCCCGACGACCCGACGGTCCTGTCGCACCTGGTCGCGGCGACGGCGTCACTGACCCTGGAGGACCGGCAGTCGCTGCTCGCCGAGCCCGACACGACCAGCCGCCTGAAGGCCGAGCGCGCCCTGCTCCGCCGCGAGGCGGCCCTGCTCGGCCAGGTGCGCGCGGTGCCGGTCGCCCTGTCGGACCTGGCGGTGCCCTCCAGCCCCAACTGACCACAGCCGTCGCAGGCACCGGTCCGTCCGCGAAGCGCAGGCCGCCGCCCGGGACCGCCGGAAGGTCCGACGCCGAGCGCATCGTCCGGATGTACCGGGCGGGCAGGGGACGGCGGGCGGAGGAGTCGGGCCGATCTCCGGAGGACCAGCGGCCGCGTAGGCATGGCCGGGCGGCTCGCGCAGGGGCGGCTCGCCGAACCTGAGCCGTCGTGAGAGCACCGGCCGGTCAGCCTGCGCCGATCGCGGAGGGCAATGGGTCCACCGAGCAGGCCGCCGTCCGTCGAGTGGTCGACGTCCTCGACGAGCGGGAGCACCCGCCGACCGGCTCCGGCGGTGGCAGACAGCGACCGCGGAGGCCGACCGGACCCGGACCACCGCGGACGTGAACGGACCCGGGAAGACCAGCTGGTCAGCCCGCGTCGGCCGGACCCGACGGGGGCTGACCGGAGGTCGAGCGGGGCCGGCTCGCCGTGGGCGTGACCGTTTCAGCCGCACCGGCCGCGACAGACAGCGACCGCAGAGGCCGACCAGACCCGGACCACCGCGGACGGGAACGGACCCGGGAAGACCAGCCGGTCAGCCCGCGTCAGCCGGACCCGGCGGGGGCTTGCGGAGGTCGAGCGGGGCCGGCTCGCCGTGGGCGTGACCGTTCGCGGGAGGGCCGGGCGACACCTCGCCGCTGCCCGTCGCGCCGGACGCCGACCAGCCGTCGCCAGGCCGAACCGAGGCCGCTTGGCCGTCGGTGGGCTGCCCTGCGACGGGCCACGCCGGAGGTCCGTAGGACTGCTGGCCGTCAAGGGGTGGACCCGACGCCGGAGTGCCGTGGGCAGGGTGGCCGTCGGCGGGCTGGGCCGGTCCGGGCCACGCGGAGGGCGGGCCGTAGGTGGGCTGGCCGTCAGCGGGAGGAGGCCCGTAGGTGGGCTGGCCGTCAGCGGGAGGAGGCCCGTACGCGGGCAGGGCGTAGCCGGACTGCGGGTAGCCATGGGCTGGGTCGTATGGGTGGACGGGGTGGAACTGGTCGCCCGGGGCGTAGGGATCCGTGTCCCAGGTGAGGGTCGGGGAGGTGTGGAAGCCGGCCAGGCAGGTGTAGACCACGGCGGCGGCGACGGCCTGGATGAGGAGGGAGCCCTTGACCCAGGGGATCACGCCGTACAGGAGGCCGGCCTCCCCGGCGCGGACCTTGGCGGGCCGGAAGATGTGGGTGTCGACGGGGGCGTGCTCGACGAGGTCGAGGTAGTGGGCGTAGCCGATCTTGTTGCCGAGCCAGGCGGCGAGGGCCGCGCCGGCCGCGGAGCCGATGACGAGGCCGGCCAGGACGAACGGGCCGCGGTAGCGGCGCAGGACGAACCAGGCGGTGACCGCGAGCAGGACGCCGGCGGCAGCACCGATGATCATGAACCAGCCGTCGTCGGCGAAGTAGCCCTCGGGCTCGCCTTCGATGGGATAGGGCCCATACTGCGTCTGGACGAGCTCGACCTTCGGCGCGATCCAGGACCAGATCAGGCCGAGCGGCGCGCCGAGGGCGGCCACGGCCACCGCGACGACCAGGCCGAACTGTGCCTCCTGCCCGAGTGACCTGCTCCGCGGCGGGGACGACTTGGGCAGCTCCGGCTGGTCGATCGGCTCGATCGGGGCGATGCTCACCATCCCATCCTGCCAGGCGCCGGAGCCGTGCCGAGACCCGTGCCGCCGCGCGGCACGGGTCCGCCGGGGAAGGCGACCGGGGCGCCGGCGGGCGGCACGGCGGACGGGCCGAGGAGGGTCGTGAGCTCGGCGAGCAGCTGGGCGGAGACCGTCACGCACTGCGGGCCGATGGCCAGGAGGGTCCGCTGTGTGCCGTTGACCAGCTCGACCTGGACCTCGGTGTCGCCGGGGTGGCGGGCGACGAGCTCCCGCAGCCGCCCCACGAGCGGCGTCGTGCACCGCTCCGGCGCCAGCGACAGCACCAGCGGCACCACCGCCGGACCAGCCGACGCCGGACCAGCAGACGCCGGACCAGCCGACGCCGGACCAGCAGACGCCGGACCAGCAGACGACGGACCAGCCGAAGCCGAAGGCGGGTCGGCCGACGGCGCACCAGCAGACGGCGAAGCGGTGAGCTGGGCCAGATCAGGAGCCGCGAGGTCGCTCACCATCACCCGCGGCGCCTCCTCGCGACGGTCCACCCGCCCCTTGACCGCCACCACGGCGTCCTCGGCGACATACTCGCCGACCTGCTCATAGGTGTTGGGGAAGAACATGACCTCGACCGCGCCGTCCAGGTCCTCCAGCGTCGCCGACGCCCACGGCCGGCCCTGCCGGGTCACCCGGCGCTGCACGCCCGACAGGATCCCGGCGAGGGTGACCGTCGTGCCCTCGGGGACGGTGTCCTCCTCGGCGAGCGTGGCGACGGACCGGTCCGCGGCCCGCCGCAGCGCCGCCTCCATGCCGCGCAACGGGTGGTCGGAGACATACAGGCCGAGCATCTCGCGCTCGAAGGCGAGCAGCTCCGCCCTGTCCCACTCGATCGCCGGGATCGGTGGCGACACGTCCAGCGCGGCGCCGCCGAACAGGTCGAACTGGCCGATGGCCTCCTTGCGCTTGGTGGTCATGACGGCCTCGACCGCGTCGGCGTGGACGGCGAGCAGGCCCCGGCGGGTGTGTCCCAGGGAGTCGAAGGCGCCCGCCTTGATGAGCGACTCGATCGTCTTCTTGTTGCACACGACCTGGTCGACCTTGGCGAGGAAGTCGTAGAAGTCGTCGTAGGGCCGGGCGCGGACGATCGCCGCGACCGCCGCGGCCCCGACGTTGCGCACGGCGTTGAGGCCGAAGCGGATGTCGGCGCCCACGGCGGCGAAGCGGCCCTGGGAGGCGTTGACGTCGGGCGGCAGGACGCGGATGCCCATGCGCCGGCACTCGGCGAGGTAGAACGCGGAACGGTCCTTGTCGCCGCCGATCGAGGTGAGCAGGCCGCTCATGTACTCCGCGGGAAAGTTGGCCTTCAGATAGGCGGTCCAGTAGGCGACGAGCCCGTAGGCCGCGCTGTGCGCCTTGTTGAACGCGTAGTCGGAGAAGGGCACGAGCAGGTCCCACAGGGTGCGGACCGCGCCGTCGGAATAGCCGCGCTCGCGCATCCCGGCGGAGAACGGCGCGAACTCCCGGTCGAGGATCTCCTTCTTCTTCTTGCCCATGGCGCGGCGCAGCAGGTCGGCGGCGCCGAGGGAGTAGCCGGCGACGCGTTGCGCGATCGCCATGACCTGCTCCTGGTAGACGATCAGGCCATAGGTGTCGTCGAGGATGTCGGCGAGGGGCTCGGCCAGCTCGGGGTGGATCGGGGTGACGGGACGGCGGCCGTTCTTGCGGTCGGCGTATTCGTTGTGCGCGTTGGCGCCCATCGGGCCGGGCCGGTAGAGCGCGCCGACGGCGGAGATGTCGGCGAACGTGTCGGGCGCCATGGAGCGCAGCAGGGCGCGGACGGGGCCGCCGTCGAACTGGAAGACGCCGATGGTGTCGCCGCGGGACAGCAGCGCATAGGTCGCCTCGTCGTCGAGCGGCACGGTCTCCACGGCGAGGTCGACGCCCCGGTTCTGCCGGATCGCGTCGAGGGCGTCGTCGAGGATGGTGAGGTTGCGCAGGCCGAGGAGGTCCATCTTGAGCAGGCCGATGTCCTCGCACGCGCCCATGTCCCACTGGGTGATGATCGCGCCGTCCTGCTCGCGGCGGTGGATGGGCAGCACGTCGACCAGCGGCTCGCGGGACAGGATGACGCCGGCGGCGTGCACGCCCCACTGCCGCTTCAGCCCTTCGAGGCCGCGGGCGGTGTCGACGACGGTGCGGACCTCCGCCTCGCTCTCGTAGAGCCGGCGCAGCTCGGCGGCCTCCTGGAAACGCGGGTGGGCGGGGTCGAACGCGCCGCTGAGCGGCATGTCGCGGCCGAGCACGGGCGGCGGCACCACCTTGGTGATCCGCTCGCCGACGGAGAACGGCAGGCCGAGCACCCGGGCCGAGTCCTTGATCGCGGCCTTGGCCTTGATCGTCCCATAGGTGATGATCTGCGACACCCGGTCGTCGCCATAGCGCTCCGTGGCATAGCGGATCACCTCGCCGCGGCGGCGCTCGTCGAAGTCCATGTCGATGTCGGGCATGCTGACCCGCTCGGGGTTGAGGAACCGCTCGAAGAGCAGCCCGTGCTCGAGAGGGTCGAGCTGGGTGATCCCGAGGGCGTAGGCGATCAGCGCGCCGGCGGCGGAGCCACGGCCGGGGCCGACGCGGATGCCGCTGCGCCGGGCGTGCGCGACGAGGTCGGCGACGACCAGGAAGTAGCCCGGATAGCCCATGCTGCCGATCACGGACAGCTCATAGTCGGCCTGGCGGGCATGCTCGGCGGGCACCCCGGCCGGGAAGCGCCGGGCCAGGCCGCGCAGCACCTCGGCGCGCAGCCACGAGTCCTCGGTCTCGCCGTCGGGCACCGGGAAGCGCGGCATCAGGTCGCGGTGGGCGAAGACCGGGGCGTAGGACCCGATCCGCTCGGCGATCTCCAGCGTGGCGTCGCAGGCGCCGGGCACCTCGGCGTCCCACAGCCGGCGCATCTCCTCGGCGGTCTTCAGGTAGAAGTCGCGGGCGTCGAACTTGAACCGCTTGGGGTCGGCGAGGGTCGTGGCGGACTGCACGCACAGCAGCGCCTCGTGCGCGTCGGCGTCCTCGGGATGCGTGTAGTGCAGGTCGTTGGTGGCGACCGGGGTCAGCCCGAGCCGCTCGCCGAGCCGCAGCAGGTCGGCCCGGATCCTGGTCTCGATGCCGAGGCCGTGGTCCATCAGCTCCAGATAGACGTTGCCGGGGCCGAAGATGTCGCGCAGCTCGCCGGCGGCGGCGCAGGCCCGCTCGAAGTCGCCGATGCGCAGCCAGGTCTGCACCTCGCCCGACGGGCAGCCGGTCGTGGCGATGACGCCCTGGCTGTAACGCTGCAGCAGCTCACGGTCGGCGCGCGGCTTGTAGAAATACCCCTCGATGCTCGACATGGACGACAGCCTGAAGAGGTTGCGCAGCCCGGTGGCGTCGGCGGCGAGCAGGGTCAGGTGCGTGTAGGCACCGCCGCCGGAGACGTCGTCCTCGCCGCCGCCGGCCCAGCGGACCCTGGTGCGGTCGCCGCGGTGGGTGCCGGGCGTGACATAGGCCTCGATGCCGAGGATCGGCTTGACCCCGGCGGCGATCCCCTGCCGGTGGAAGTCATAGGCGCCGAACATGTTGCCGTGGTCGGTCATGGCGAGCGCCGGCTGGCCGAGCGCGGCCGCCGAACCGAACAGCGGACCGAGCCGGGCGGCACCGTCGAGCATCGAATACTCGGTGTGTACGTGCAGATGTACGAACGACCCCACGTCGCAGAACCTATCCCCGGGGTACGACACTTTGCGAGACTTCGGTGCATGATCGACCGTGAGCGTCTTGGCGCACTGCTGCGCCGCGAGCGTGCCGCGTTCGCCGACCGCAACCCCCGCTCCGCGCAGGAGTACGCGAAGGCGAGGAACCTCTTCGGCCGCGTGCCGATGACCTGGATGAACAAGAATGCCGCCGGCTTCCCGCTGTACCTGGCCACGGCCCGGGGCGCGACGCTCACCGACGTCGACGGCCACGAGTACACCGACTTCTGCCTCGGCGACACGGCGGCGATGGCGGGCCACGCACCGGAGCCGGTCGCCCGCACCGTCCAGGAACGGTTCCGGGACGGCGCGTGCGCCATGCTCCCCACCCCGGACGCCGCGTGGGTCGGCGAGGAGCTGACCCGGCGCTTCGGCGTCACCCAGTGGAGCTTCGCGCTGACCGCCACCGACGCCAACCGCTGGGCGATCAGGCTGCTGCGCGCGATCACCGGCCGGCCGAAGATCCTGTTCAACAGCTACTGCTACCACGGCTCCGTGGACGAGTCGCTGATCGTGCTGGAGGACGGCGTCCAGAAGAGCAGGGAGGGCAACGTCGGCGCCCCCTGCGACGTCACGACGACCAGCCGGGTCGCCGAGTACAACGACCTGGAGGGCCTCGAACGGGAGCTCGCCCACGGTGACGTCGCCGCCGTCGTCATGGAGCCCGCGCTGACCAACATCGGCATCGTCCTGCCGGAGCCCGGCTACCTCGAAGGCGTCCGCGAGCTCACCCGCCGGTACGGCACCTATCTGGTCAACGACGAGACCCACACGTTCTCGGCGGGCCCGGGCGGCGCCACGAAACGGTGGGGGCTGCGGCCGGACGTCGTCACGATCGGCAAGGCGTTCGGCGGCGGCATCCCCGTCGCCGCGTACGGCCTGTCAGCCGAGATCTCCGAGCGCGTCGGCGAATACCAGGACCTGGATCTCGTCGACATGGGCGGCGTCGGCGGCACCCTCGCCGGCAACGCCCTGTCGATCGCCGCGGCCAGAGCCACCCTGGAGCACGTCCTGACCGACGGGGCGTTCGAGGAGATGGAGGCCCTGGCGACCCGGTTCGCCGCCGGTGTACAGCACGTCATCGGCACCTACGGCCTGCCGTGGTCGGTGACGCGGCTGGGCGCGCGGGCCGAGTACCGGTTCGCGAGCCCGGCGCCCCGCAACGGCACCGAGTCCGCCGCGAGGGCCGACGCCGACCTGGAGGACTACCTGCACGCGTACCTGGCGAACCGGGGCATCCTGCTCACCCCGTTCCACAACATGGCCCTCATGTCCCCGGCCACCACGGCGGCGCAGGTCGACCAGCACACCGCGACGTTCGAAGCGGCGATCGAGGAGCTGCTTCAGCGGGCGTAGGGGTCCATCATCACGGCCGCCGCCCGCAGCCACGCGCGCTTCGTCGCCGGCGCCAGCATCGTGTACTCGATGTTGGACCCGCTCTCCAGGGCCGGGTCGTAGGGGACCACGACGACGGACCGGGTCCGGGTGCGGAAGTGCCCGGCCAGGTCGTCGATGAGCGGCGTCGGGTTGGGCGTCGGGCACGACAGCAGCGTCACCGCGTTGGCGACCAGCTCGTCCATGCCGGCCTCGTCGAGCAGGTCGAGCATCCAGTCGGCGGTGAACGCCGCGTCCTCCCGCGGGACGCTGGTGACGACCAGCTGGTCCGCGGTCTGCAGGACGGTCTGCCAGTTGGGGCTCTCCACGTTGTTGCCGGTGTCGACGCAGATCACGTCGTGGGTGCGGCGCAGCAGCTCCAGGACGCGGCGCACCGTGTGCGGGTCGAGCCGCTGCGCGAAGCGCGGGTTCTCCTCGCCGGCGAGCACGTCGTAGGACCCGTCGGACGCGTGCCGCAGGTAGTCGTCGAGCTGGTCGTAGAGGTCGTAGCCGGAGGCGTTCTCCACCCGGACGAGGTCGGCGATGAGGTGCCGGATGGTCCGGGCGTGCCTGGCGCTGCCGGCGCGCAGGCCGAGGGTGCCGCGCAGCTCGTTGTCGTCCCAGGCGATGACGCCCTTGCCACGGACGCTGCCGATGGTCGCGGCGGTCAGCACGGTCGCGGTGGTCTTGTGGACGCCGCCCTTCGGGTTGGCGAAGGCGAGGACCTTCGGCGAAGGGATCTCCTGGCGCAGGACCTGCACCATCTGCTCGGTCGGGTCGGCCGGGCGGGACTGGTACTCCACCTGGGGGCCCTGAGGGGCCCGGCGGGCGTCATAAGGATCGACCCGGCGCTGTGGCGGGGGGTCGGTGAGGGGGCGGGCGCCGTTGGGATGCATCGGCTCGTCATCGTAGGGCCGCGCGGGCGGATATGGGGCGCTGGGGCGCTCGAACCTGCCGTCGTAATCCAGATCACCCGGGCTTGACCGGCCGAGCAGGGCCCGATCCAGCAGCGAGCGCCAACGGGCGGGAGGCTCCGACGAATTGTCCCACCTGGCATCGGCCCGCTCAGCCACGCTGGCCCTCCCTCCGCACCGCAGCGCCAACCCGAAGTCCACCCGTACCCCAGGCTACGGACCGAACACTATTCGGACCACTCCTGCGCGCCCATCCCCTGCATCAACTGCACGACAGGCCGAAGGGATATCGCCTCAGGACGGACCGGGTGACGCGATCGGGCCCGCGACCTGCGTCTGCTCCGGCAGCGGCGGCAGGAACACGGTCCGGTCGAGGCGGCGCAGGTCGGTGATGGGATCGACGGCCCTGGTCTCCGGACGGGCGGCGACGGCCCGCAGACCGGCGGGCGCGGCGTAGACCACCGCGGCGTAGACGCACGAGCAGTGCTCGCGGTACGCGGTGGCCTCCTTGTCCGCGATGATCGCCCCGTCGAGGTAGACGGCCCGCACGTCGCCGGGCTGGTTGGCGGCCTTGTCCAGCAGCTGCCGGTAGTGCGCGGCCTCCTCGGTCTTGCGGGCGGCGGTCGCGTCCATCGCCTTGACGACGTCGGCGGGCACCTCGTAGGCCCCGAGGCGGACCAGCTCCGTCTGGGCGCCCGGCAGCGGCACCCGGGCGAAGACGCTGCTGAGCGCGACGCCGGACAGCACCGGGGGCAGCCGGTCGGGGCCGAGATAGGCGGTGAACGAGACCAGCGCGTACACCGACTGTTCACCGGTCAGGGCGGCGAGCTCGTCGGTGGCGCGGCGCACGTACACCGGGATCGAGCCGCCCTCGTCGACGCCGACGCGCAGCACGTCGCCCAGGGACGGGTCGCTGCGCTGGTGCCGCTGCGCGCCGTGCACGACCAGCAGGGTCGCCGTGACCGCGACCACGGCGACCACGGCGGTGAAGGCGCGCAGCCGGACCGCACCACGGAAGAGCCGGGCGAGGACGTCGCCGGCGGCGGGCAGCAGCCGCTGGTCGAGCCGTTGGAAGAAGTTCATCGCCCTCCGAGCGTCGCACAGGCAACTTGCACGGCGCCGGTCACCCTCACCACCGGCAGCACGACGTCCGTCGATATCCGGTTGCGCATCCGGTACGGCCGGAGCCGCCCACGCACGCGGCGTCACCCTCGGATGCAGCACCTGCGGATCGCCCGGCCGTCCCCCGACGAGGAGCCGCTCAGGCGGCGAGGATCTCCAGGGCCTGGGCGAGATCCGCCGGATACTCGCTCACGAACGAGACGTATTCACCCTCGCGCGGGTGGATGAAGCCGAGCTCCCGGGCGTGCAGCCACTGCCGGGACAGCTTCAGCCGCGCCGACAGCGTCGGGTCCGCGCCATACGTGACGTCGCCGACGCACGGGTGCCGCAGCGCGGAGAAGTGCACCCGGATCTGGTGGGTCCGCCCGGTCTCCAGCTTCACGTCGATCAGGCTCGCCGACGGGAACGCCTCGATCGTGTCGTAGTGCGTGATGCTCGGCCGGCCGCCGGAGACGACCGCGAACTTGTAGTCGTGCCCGGGGTGCCGGTCGATCGGCGCGTCGATCGTGCCGCGCAGCGGGTCCGGGTGGCCCTGGACGACCGCGTGGTAGCGCTTCTCGACCTCGCGCTCCTTGAACGCCCGCTTGAGGGCGCTGTAGGCCAGCTCGCTCTTCGCCACGACCATCAGCCCGGTCGTGCCGACGTCGAGGCGGTGCACGACCCCCTGGCGCTCCGCGGCGCCGCTGGTCGCGACGGTGATCCCCATCGCGGCGAGGCCGCCGATGACGGTCGTGCCGGTCCAGCCCGGGCTCGGGTGCGCCGCGACGCCGACCGGCTTGTCGACCACGACGATGTCGTCGTCGCTGTGCACGATGCGCAGGCCGTCGACCGGGATGGCCTCGACGGTCACCTCCGACGGCGGCGCCGGCAGCGTCACCTCGAGCCAGGCGCCGCCGGCGACCTTGTCCGACTTCGAGCGCACCAGCCCGTCGACGGCGACGTCGCCCGCCTCGACCAGCGCGGCCGCGACGGTCCGGCTGAAGCCGAACAACCTCGTGAGCGCCTGGTCCAGGCGGCTGCCGTCGAGCCCGTCGGGGACGGGCATCGACCGGGTCTCACGCATCGGCGTCCTTGTCGCGGTCCGGGCCGGGCCCCTTGCCCCACTCGGCGAGCGGGCTCGAATCGGCCCGCTGGCCCTTCGCCGCACGGGTGCCGTCGCGATACCGCCCGGTGAACTCCAGCAGCAGCGCCAGGGCCACCCCGCAGGTGAGGGCGGAGTCGGCGATGTTGAACACCGGGAAGTGCCCGGCGTGGTCGTCCAGGAAGCTGAACATGTCCACGACGTGGCCGTGGAACGGCTTCGGCGCCCGGAAGATCCGGTCGCCGAGGTTGCCCGTGGCACCGCCCAGGACGAGGCCGAGCGCGACCGCCCACGGCACCGACACGGTCGTGCGCATCATGACGACCAGCCAGGTGATCACCGTCGCGGCGATGATCGGGAAGACCCACGTCAGGTCGCTGAACATGCTGAACGCGGCCCCGCTGTTGCGCGCGTAGATCACGTAGATCAGGCCGCCGAGCAGCTTGACCGGCTCGCCGTGCGCGATGACGGAGGTGGTCCACTCCTTGACCGCGAGGTCGATGCCGATCACCACGACCGCGACAGCGCCGAAGAGGCTCCAGGCCTTCCGCCGGCTGCCGCGGGGGGTGGTCGTGGTGGTGTCGTCCGTGGCGCCCGTGTCGCCCGTGTCGCTCTGGGTGGTCAGCGTCGCTCCTCCAACTGCTTACAGGTGACGCAGAGCGTAGCGGACGGGAACGCGGCCAGCCGCTCGACCGGGATCGCGTTGCCGCACTTCTCACACCACCCGTAGCCGCCCTCGTCGAGGCGCTCCAGGGCCCGCTCGACCTGGTTGACCCGCTCCAGGATGTTGTTGGCGAGGGTGATCTCCTGCTCGCGCTCGAACGTCTTGGTGCCGGTGTCGGCCTGGTCGTCGCCCGCGGAGTCGGTGAGGCGGTGCTGCTGGAGCTCGGCGATCTCGACCAGGGTCTGGTCGTGCTCCGCCTTGAGCTCGTCGCGGCGCTCGATCAGCGCGACACGGATCTTCTCCGTCTCCGCCGCGGTGCGCGTGCCACGGGCCTTCGCGACGGCGGCTTTGGCCGCTGCGGTCTTCGGTTCGGCGGTCTTGGCCATCGTGGCTCCCTTGGCCGCACGAGCGGCGATCGTCGACGTGTTGGATGTGATGCCTGAGCCGCCCGCGTCGTCCGCGAGGCTCCCAGTGTTGCCGCGCTTTCGCTGCGCCGACGTGGTGCTGCTCCCCCGAGCCGCCGCTTGCGTTGTGCCGAGCTTCTGTGCTGTTGTCACAGTGGTCACTCGCGTCACATCAGCGGCGTTGTGCTGCCCGGCGGTGCTCGCGGACGTGCCTTTCGGCATGCCACCCGCTCGCTCGGCCATGGCTCCCCCAGATGCAAAATGGGCGCGCGACGCGCCGTCGCGCACTCCAGTGGCTGGCAAGAATACGGAATGTACACGCGTCCGACAAACATGCCACACGCATTCCGACCAATTGGATCAGTTATTGGCGCCGATCCTCGCCATGTTCGGCAAACCAGCGGGCGAGTCTTCCACGTCTGCTCACCGCTCGCAGCCTGCGCTCCGCCGCCTCCCGCACCTGCTCGGTCGCCACGATCAGCAGGCTGTCGCGGGTCTTGAGCCGGGTCTCGGGCGCCGGGACGAACGCGCCGCCGTCGCGAAGCACGAGCGTCACGACCGCGCCGACAGGCAATCGTAGCTCGTCCACGTGCACGCCGTTGAGCTTCGAGCCGGCCGGCACCTCCAGTTGCAGCAGATCCGCGCCCATCCGCTCCAGCGGCGCCGACTCGACCTGCAGGTCGGTCGTCTCGCCGGGTGCCGCGACGCCGAGCCGCTTCGCGACCGGCGGCAGGGTGACACCTTGCACCGCGGTGTACACCACGACCAGCACGAACACGACGTTGAAGAGGTTCTGCGCGCCCGGCAGCCCGGCGGACAACGGGATGGTGGCGAGCACGACCGGGACGGCGCCGCGCAGCCCGGCCCAGGACAGGAACGCCTGGTCGCGCCAGCCGAAGCGGAACGGGGTGACGCTGACCAGCACGGACAGCGGCCGGGCGAGCAGGATCAGGACCAGGCCGACGACCAGGGCCGGCACCACCGCCGAGCCGAGCTCGCGGGGCGAGGCGAGCAGGCCGAGCAGCACGAACAGGCCGATCTGGGCGAGCCAGGCGAGACCGTCGGCGAAGCCGAGCATGGCCCGGCGGTGCGGCAGGTGCGCGTTGCCGAGGACGACGCCGGTGACGTACACGGCGAGGAAGCCCGACGCGTGCGCGACGGAGCCGACCGCGTACGCCAGGACGGTCAGCCCGACCGCGGCGAGCGGGTACAGGCCCGCGGACGGCAGCGCGGCCCGGCGCAGCGCCCACGCCCCGCCGAGCCCGACGACGAGCCCGATCACCGCGCCGGCGAGCAGCTCGTAGCCGACCAGCCCCAGCTGCTCCCACCACGGGCCGGTGATGCCCTCCGGCAGCGACAGCAGCACGACGAGGATCACCACGGGGGCGTCGTTGATGCCGGACTCGGCCTCCAGGATCGCCGCGAGCCTCGGCCGGACCGGCATCCGGCGCAGCGTGGAGAACACCGCGGCGGCGTCGGTCGAGGAGAGCACCGCGCCGTACAGGAGCGACTGCTGCCATCCGACGCCGAGCGCGTAGTGGGTGATCACGCCGACGACGGCCACGCTGACCGCGACGCCCGCCGTCGACAGGACCACCGCCGGGCCGAGGACCGGGCGGAGGGTCGACCAGCGGGCCGTCAGGCCACCCTCGGCGATGATCACCACGAGGGCGCAGATGCCGAGGGTCCGGGTGAGCTCGGCGTTCTCGAAGTCGATGCCGAGGCCGGCCTCGCCGATGACGACGCCGAGCAGCAGATACACCAGGAGGCTGGGCAGGCCGAGGCGCACGGACAGGCGCACCGCGCCCACGCAGACCAGCAGCACCGCCGCACCGATCAGCAGTGCCAGGTTGAACTCGTGGCTCAATGCCCGCCCACCCGCGCGGGGTCCATCAGGACGGCGATCCGCTCGGCGTGCCCGTCGGGCAGCTCGACGAGCTTGTCCCGGCTGGCCGCGCCCGCCTTGAGCCGCAGCGCCGACGGCCGCAGCCGCAGCGCGTCGGCGAGGGCCTTGAGCGCGGCCTCGGTGGCCTTGCCGTCGACCGGGCGGGCACCGACCGCCACGATCAGCGCCGGGCCGTAGGGGCCGGCGTGGTTACCGCCGACCGCGGTGCGCGAGGCACCCGGCTTGACGCGGATCGCGATGGTGGGCATGTCTCATTGTGAAGGTTCACCCGATCGAGGACGATAGTCCGGACCGGTGGTTCCGCGCCGGGCCGCGCGCACGGTCGGTCGCGCGGCCGCGGCAATCGTCAGGCGCGGCCGGCCAGGACCACGTCGTTGGGCTCGCAAACGCTGCACGGGGTGAAGCCGAGCTCGACCGCCTCGCCGATCTCGAGCGGCTCGCTCTCCCGGCCGAGCAGGTGCACGCAGCCGCGCACGTGGTAGCGGGGACGGCCGTCGATGACGAGCACCTCGTCGGTCATCGTGGAGACGCGGGCGATGTCGGCGGCCGACGACGCCTGGATCGGCGGCTCGTCCTCCGGGTCCTCGTCGTCGTAGTCCTCGCCGTCCACGGACCACTCGCCCGCGGGAGCGGACGGATAGTCGTGCGGGTGCTCGTGCAGGGGCGGCTGCTGCGGCACGACGGGCTCGTCCCGCACGGGCGCCGTCATCGCGGTCTCGTCGACCGGCGGGAGGCCGGCGTCGCCGCGCGTGCCGCCACCCTGCTGCCTGGTCGCCCCGCCGGTCCCGGTGCCGGCGCCGCGCCCGTACGTGGTGCCGCCGGCCGACCTGGCGCCGGCGCCGACGGGCTGGCGGGCCTCCCGCGCGCTGTCGGCGTCCAGGCGGGACTCGAACGGGTCGTAGCGCTCGTCGGCCAGCACCTGCCGGCCGGTGCGACCGGCGGTGCGCGACGAGCGGGCGGCGGCGGCCTGGCGCCCGCCGACGATGAGCGCGACCGCCGCGAGGAGGCTCGCCCCGATCGACGCCACCAGCAGGGCGTCAGCGCCTTGCAGCAGGCCCACCACGAGCAGGCCCACGGCCACGACGATCAGCAGCAGACTTCCGACGATCACGGCCTACCCCTCCGCAAGCTGAAACCCGGCACATGGCACCCATACCCGGGCGAGTGTCTCTCAGCCGGTACAACGAACGAGACCCCGGATAGCGACCGGGGGGGGGGGGGGGGGGTGGGGGGGGGGGGGGGGGTGGCTGTGGCGCGATGTCTCCTCTGCTCTCATCTCCCTGCCATTCCCCCCTGCCCAAGGAGACACCC